>CAZONS010000011.1:0-26322 GCA_964581195.1 uncultured Thiobacillus sp.
CGTCTCACGCTTGCCCTGCTTGACCTTGTACAGCGGCGGCTGCGCGATGTAGATGTGGCCGCGCTCGACCAGCTCCGGCATCTGCCGATAGAAGAAGGTGAGCAACAGGGTGCGGATGTGCGAGCCGTCGACGTCCGCGTCGGTCATGATGATGATGCGGTGGTAACGAAGATTGGCCGGGTTGTAGTCGTCCTTGCCGAGGCCGCTGCCGATGCCGGTGCCAAGCGCGGTGATCAGGGTGACCACTTCCTGCGAGGACAGCATCTTGTCGAAACGGGCCTTCTCGACGTTGAGGATCTTGCCCTTCAGGGGCAGGATGGCCTGGAATTTACGGTCGCGGCCCTGTTTGGCGGAGCCGCCCGCGGAATCCCCCTCGACCAGATAGAGCTCGCACAGGGCCGGGTCCTTCTCCTGGCAGTCGGCCAGTTTGCCCGGCAAGCCGGCGGAATCCAGCACGCCCTTGCGCCGAGTCATGTCCCGGGCCTTGCGCGCGGCTTCCCGGGCGCGGGCCGCTTCCACGATCTTGGCGCATATGAGTTTGGCGTCGGCCGGTCGTTCCAGCAGGAACTCGGAGAGTTTCTGCGAAACGGTTTCCTCCACCGCCGGACGCGCTTCCGAGGAAACCAGCTTCATCTTGGTCTGCGAGGAGAACTTGGGATCAGGCATTTTCACCGACAGGACGCAGGCGAGACCCTCGCGCATGTCGTCGCCGGTGATCTCCACCTTGGCCTTCTTGGCGATCTCGTGTTCCTCGATGTACTTGTTCATCACCCGGGTCATCGCGGCGCGCAGGCCGGTCAGGTGAGTGCCGCCATCGGATTGCGGGATGTTGTTGGTGAAGCAGAGCACCTGTTCCTGGTAGCCGCTGTTCCACTGCATCGCCACTTCACTGGTGATGACTACGCCGCTGTCCCCGACCTTGGATTCACCGCTGGCGTGGAACACGCTGGGATGCAGCACGGTCTTGGCGCGGTTGATGTATTCGACGAATCCCTTGACCCCGCCGGAGAAGGCGAAGTTTTCGTGGCGACCGTCGCGCTCATCGATCAATTCGATCTTCACGCCGTTGTTGAGGAAGGAGAGTTCGCGAATGCGCTTGGACAGGACGTCGTAATGGAAATCGACGACCTGGCCGAAGATTTCCTCGTCGGCCGAGAAGTGGATTTCGGTGCCGCGGCGAACGCTCTCGCCGATCACCCTCAGGGGGGATACCTCGACGCCATCGTGCATCTCGATGACGCGGTTCATCGGCACCCCGCGCTGAAACTCCATGAAGTGCTTCTTGCCGTCGCGGTGGATGGTCAGGCGCAACCACTTCGACAGGGCGTTGACACAGGACACGCCGACACCGTGCAGTCCACCCGACACCTTGTAGCTGTTCTGGTTGAACTTGCCGCCGGCGTGCAGCACGACCATGACGATCTCGGCGGCGGAGCGCTTGGGCTCATGCTTGTCGTCCATCTTGACGCCGACCGGAATGCCGCGACCGTTGTCTGACACGGAGATGGAGTTGTCCGGATGGATGATGACCTTGATGTCGTCGCAGTAGCCGGCCAGGGCCTCGTCGATGGCGTTGTCCAGCACCTCGAAGACCATGTGATGGAGGCCGGAGCCGTCCGAGGTGTCGCCGATGTACATGCCGGGACGCTTGCGTACCGCCTCCAGGCCTTCGAGTTGCTGAATGCTGTCTTCGTCGTAGCCGCCGTTACCGCTGGGATGTTCCACGTGAAACCTTTTTCTTCAGATTGCTGTAGGCAGCGAACGATCGCTGCCGCCGATCGCCCACTGAAAGCTTGATGCTCAGATGCGCATGGGCATGACCACGTAACGGAAGTTCTCGTCCCCCGGAATCGTGATCAGCATGGAGCTGCTGGCATCCCCGAACGAACACTGGATGCTGTCGCTGGGTAGATTGTTGAAGGCATCCTGCAGGTACTGGACGTTGAAGCCGATGTCCAGCGGCTCTCCGTCGTAATCGATGTCGAGCTCCTCCTGGGCCTCTTCCTGTTCATTGTTGCTGCAGGCGATGCGCAGGCTGCCGGCGGTCAGAGCCAGACGGGCGCCGCGATACTTGTCATTGGTCAGGATGGCGGCGCGGGTGAGCGATTGCGACAGGCGCTGGCGGCCGATGACGAAAACCTTGTCATGGCCGACCGGAATGACGCGCTGCCAGTCGGGAAACTTGCCATCGACCACCTTGCTGCGCAACTCGAAATTGGGACGCCGAAACACCACCTGACTCTGGTTGATCTGGATCTGCAAGGGCTCCTCGTCGTCTCCGAGCAGCTTGCCCAGTTCCATCACGGTCTTGCGCGGCAGGATGACCTCGACACCTTCAACCGCGGCTTCGGCCAATTCGGTCGCGTCGACCGCGAGGCGATGGCCATCGGTGGCGGCTACGGTCAGTCGGGTGCCCTGAACGGACAGCAGCATGCCGTTGAGGTAGTAACGGATGTCCTGCACCGCCATCGCGTATTGCACGCTGGCCAGCAGTCGCTTGACCAGGCCCTGCGGCAGGCTGAACGCGAGACCATCGCCTTCGGGAATCTGCAGACGGGGAAAATCCCTGGCCGGCAGGGTTTGCAGGTTGAAGCGACTCTTGCCCGACTGGATCTTGAGCTGCTGCTCTCCCGAGAGTTCGAGCGCGATCGCGTCGGTGTCCGGAAGTGAACGGCAGATGTCGAGCATCTTGCGCGCGGACACCGTGAATGCGGCATCCGCCGCGCCTTCCTCTTCCGCCGAGGTGCTGATCTGCAACTCGAGATCGGTGGCGATGAATGTGGCTCTTCCACCCATGACTTCCACCAGCACATTGGAAAGGATGGGCAGTGTGTGCTTGCGTTCCACCACGCCCGCCACGGCTTGCAGGGGCTTGAGCAAGGCATCCTTGGGTGTCTTCAGTACAAGCATTTAAATCTTCCTGATAGTGATGATAGGTGAAGTGTCAAACACGGGATAAGCCATGAAAGTTTATCAAAATCATCGGCTTATGCTGTTGAAAAATCCGTGCGCAAGTCTGTGGGCGAAGCGGGTACGGATTGTGGATAAGTTTTTCGCTCGGACGCGAAAGCACACTTATGAACAATGCATGCACAGCCGTTACAGGACTTGTGCACAGAGTTGACGGGCGTGTCTGGTTCATCCGGTCAGCACCTGGATGAGCAGGTTGTAGTCACGGCGCAGGTTTTGATCCGCCGACTTGAGCTCCTCGATCTTGCCGCAGGCGTGCAGCACGGTGGTGTGGTCGCGACCTCCGAAGGCCTGGCCGATCTCCGGATAGGACAGATCGGTCAGTTCACGCGCCAGATACATGGCCATCTGGCGTGGCCGCGCCAGGTTGCGGGTGCGCTTCTTCGAGTACATGTCGGCGACCTTGATCTTGAAATAGTCGGCCACCGTCTTCTGGATGTTCTCGATGGAAATCTGCCGGTTCTGCACCGCCAGGAGATCCTTCAGAGCCTCCTTGGCCAGCTCCACCGAGATCGGCAGTTTGTTGAAACGCGCATAGGCGATCACGCGCTTCAGGGCGCCTTCCAGTTCGCGTACGTTGGAGCGGACCTGCTTGGCGATGAAGAAGGCGGTGCCTTCGTCGAGGTTGGCCTTCTCCAGTCGGGCCTTGTCGAGCAGGATGGCGACGCGCATCTCCAGTTCGGGAGGTTCCAGCATGACGGTGAGACCCCAGCTGAAGCGCGACTTGAGGCGCTCCTCGATGCCTTCCATGTCCTTCGGGAAGGTATCGCTGGTGATGATCACCTGCTTGTGGTCCTCGATCAGGCTGTTGAAGGTGTAGAAGAACTGTTCCTGGGTGCCTTCCTTGCCGGCGAAGAACTGGATGTCATCGATCATCAGGAGATCGAGCGAGTCGTAGCGGCGTTTGAAATCGTCGTAGGAGTTCGAACGCACGGCGCGCACCATGTCGGAGACGTAGCGGTCCGCATGGATGTATTTCAATCTGGCCTTGGCATTGCTTTGCAGCATGCGGTTACCTATGGCGTGCATCAGATGGGTCTTGCCGAGGCCGACGCCGCCGTAGACGAACAGGGGGTTGTAGCCTGAACCCGGGTTGTCGGCCACCTGCAGGGCGGCGGCGCGAGCGAGGTCGTTCGCCTTGCCGGGCACGAAGGTATCGAAGCTGAACAGGGGGTTGATGCGGCTTTCGTCCGCGACGACGACCTTTTCCGCTTTGGCGGGACTTCGCTTCGGCGCGGCCGGCACCGGCGTTTCCGGAACAGGCGGGTTGCTGATCGGGGCGACCGCGACCGGTTCCTCCCGCGCCTTGCCGGCGCCGTCACTCTGCCGGGCCGCGCGACCTCCCGCGATCTTCAGTACCACCCGCGTCGCGGCCGGAAAGAAGCCACGAGCCAGTTCCTCGATCTCAGGCATGAACTTGTCGCGGACCCATTGCGCCACGAAGGCATTGGGAGCGGTGACCGTAAACAGGCCCTCCGCCGTTTCCGCCATGAGCGGCCTGATCCAGGTATTGAGCTGTTGTGTGTTCAACGTTCGCTCGAAATGGGCGAGGCAATGACTCCAGAATTCGTCCATTTGGCGGGATAGGCAAGGTGGTGGAATGACAGACGGGCGATTCTAACACCGCCTCCGAAATGCCCGGAAAAGTTTGACAAATTAGGGGCTTACACGTCTAATACGGCGTTTTTTCGCGACCGAGGTTTTTCCCCATGAAACGCACCTATCAACCCTCCGTTGTCCGCCGCAAGCGCACCCATGGCTTCCGCGCGCGCATGAAGACCGTGGGCGGACGTGCCGTCATCAACGCGCGCCGCGCCAAGGGCCGCAAGCGTCTGGCCGTTTGACGGCGTCGACGGAGCATCCTGTCCCGCTCGCCGCAAGGAGGCTGGAGTTGGCTGAACCATCCCGAGCCAGGCCCTTTGGTTTCGGATGGACCAAGAAAATGCGTGAAACGGATGAGTTCTCATCCGTTTTTCGTTTTCGCTGTTCCCATCGTGGGGGGGCGCTCGACCTGCTGGCCGCGCCGAATGGGTTGGATATTTCCCGACTGGGGATGATCGTTCCCAAGAAAGTGATACGCACCGCCGTTGGCCGCAACCGCGTCAAGCGGCTGTTGCGCGAATGGTTCCGCCTGAACCAGACAGAACTCAGCGGGCTGGACCTCGTTGCCCGATTGAAAACACGCGGCAATGAGCGGATGCTCAAATCCGACTTTCAGGCAGGTATCGCTGCCTGCAAATGCTGCGCGCCGCTCCGCACCCCACCTCTTACCTGATCCCGTACCCATGGACACCCAGCGTCTCATCGCCTTCGTCGTTTTTTCCTTTTCCCTGCTGATGCTCTGGAATGCCTGGCAGGAATACACGCAACCCAAGCAAGCGGTGGTTGCGGGCGCGCCGGCGCCAGCAGCCCCGGGGAGTGATGCGTTGCCGCCGGTCACTGGCCAGGCGCTCAAGGGCGGGCCACGGGTGGTCGAATCGGCGCAGGCGGTGAAGGGTGCCCGCGCCAAGGTGGTGACCGACGTACTGACCGCCGAGATCGACGCCAACGGCGGCGATATCCGTGAAATGGTGTTCAGCAAGTACCGTGAGAATGAGGATGCCAATGCGCCTTTCCGGCTGTTCGAGGAAAAGGCCGGGCGCAATTTCTTCGCGCAAAGCGGTCTGATCGGCCAGGATCTGCCCAACCACAAGACGGTTTTCACGCTGCAGCCGGGTGATCATCTGCTGAAGGATGGCCAGAACGAATTGAAGGTCAGCATGAAGGCCACCACGGCAACCTCCGAGGTGATCAAGACCTACACCTTCACGCGTGGCAGTTATGTGGTGGATGTGGACACCCAGGTCAGGAACCTCGGGCCCGCGCCGGTGGAGGCCTACCCGTATTACCAATACCTGCGCCACGGCAAGCCGCCAGAGGGTGAGTCGATGATGATTCATACCTTCACCGGCCCGGCCATCTACACCGAGGTGGGAAAGTTCCAGAAAGTGGCGTTTGATGAAATCGCCAAGGGCAAGCAGGAACATGTGAAGGAAGCCAAGGATGGCTGGATCGGCATGGTTCAGCACCATTTCTTCTCGACCTGGTTGACCCGTGATCCGGCGGATGCCTCCGCGCGCGAGTTCTATACGCGCAGCCTGGGACAGGACGAATATGCCGCTGGCGTCATCATGCCGGCCTTGAAACTTGCTCCGGGCGAGGAGAAAACGACCTCGATGCGTCTCTATGCCGGTCCGCAGGAGTTGGAGAAGATCAAGCACCTGGCCGCGGGTCTCGATCTTGTGGTGGATTATGGCTGGCTGACCGTGCTCGCCTACCCGATCTTCGTGCTGTTGAACTGGCTCCACAAACTCGTGCAGAACTGGGGCACGGCCATCATCCTGCTGACCGTGCTGATCAAGCTGGCGTTCTATCCGCTTTCCGCGGCCAGTTATAAATCCATGGCCAAGATGAAGAAACTGGCACCGCGCCTGCAGAGCCTGAAGGAGCGCTACGGCGACGACCGTCAGAAGCTGCATGAGGCGATGATGAAGATCTACTCGGAAGAAAAGATCAATCCGCTGGGCGGCTGCCTGCCCATCCTGGTCCAGATCCCCGTCTTCATCGCCCTCTACTGGGTATTGCTCGGCGCCGTAGAACTGCGCCAGGCGCCATTCGCGCTGTGGATCACCGATCTGTCCAAGCCGGACCCGTTCTATGTGCTGCCGGTGGTCATGGCCATCACCTCATTCATCCAGGTGAAGCTGTCTCCGGCGCCGACCGACCCGGTTCAGGCCAAGGTGATGATGATCATGCCGGTCGCGTTCTCGGTAATGTTCCTGTTCTTCCCGGCGGGTCTGGTGCTCTACTGGCTGGTCAACAACGTGTTGTCCATCCTGCAGCAGTGGCGCATCAATTCGGTGATCGAAAGCGCCGCCAACGACGCCAAGCGCTGACCTCGGCCGCATGGCCACGGCGCAACCCGATCACACTCGCACCCTGGGCTCGGGCACCCGTGGCGAGCCCATCGCCGCCATCGCCACTGCATCGGGTCGTGGTGGTATCGGCGTGGTACGGGTCTCGGGTGGGCGCATCGAGGAGTTCATCGCGCCGCTCACCGGCAAGACCCTGACGCCGCGTCACGCCACTTACTGTCGCTTCCTCGACGCTGCGGGCGACAGCCTTGACGAGGGCATCGCCATTTTCTTCCCGGCGCCGCATTCCTTTACCGGTGAACCGGTGCTGGAACTGCAGGGCCATGGCGGCCCCATGGTGCTGCAAGGCGTGCTGGAACGATGCCTGGAACTCGGTGCGCGCCTCGCCGAACCGGGTGAATTCAGCCGGCGCGCCTTTCTCAACGGCAAACTCGATCTGGTTCAGGCGGAGGCCATCGCGGACCTGATCGACGCGGGCAGTCGCGAAGCCGCGCGTTCCGCGCTGCGTTCGCTGGAAGGCGAATTCTCCCGTCGGATCAATAGAGTCAAGGACGCATTGATCCACCTGCGCATGCTGGTCGAGGCCACACTGGATTTTCCCGAGGAAGAGGTCGATTTACTGGATCAAGCCGATGCCAGGGGAAAACTGGCCGCCGTCATGGCGGAACTCGACGGGGTGCTGGAGCAGGCGCATCAGGGCTCCCTCCTGCGTGAGGGCATGAATGTGGTGCTGATCGGGCAACCCAACGTCGGCAAATCAAGCCTGCTGAACCGCCTGGCGGGCTATGACGCCGCGATCGTCACGGAAATTGCCGGCACCACACGCGATACCGTCCGCGAGGCCATCCAGATCCAGGGGGTGCCGGTGCACGTCATCGATACCGCGGGATTGCGCGATACCGAGGATCCGGTCGAGAAACTGGGGATAGCACGCACCTGGCAGGCGGTGGAAAAAGCAGATGTGGCCGTCCTGCTGATCGACGCGCAACATGGTGTCGGCAGCCAGGAAGCAGCGATTCTGAAACGGCTGGGTGAGATTCCCGTGCTCACCGTCCACAACAAGATAGACCTCGCCGACGCTGTGCCGCGTGTCTCGACGGATGGCGCGGAACTCTGGTTATCGGCCCGGACCGGCGGAGGCATCGATCTGCTCGAGCAACAACTGTTGCGCATGGCGGGCTGGCGCGCCTCTGGAGAGGACATCTTCATCGCGCGCGCGCGCCACCTCGCCGCGCTGCGCCGGGCACGCGACTGTCTGCGCAGCGCGGCCGGGACGGGTTCACAACTTGAATTCCTGGCCGAGGAATTGCGCCTGGCGCATGCCGCTCTCACCGAGATTACCGGTGAGTTCTCCGCGGATGATCTGCTGGGCGTGATCTTCAGTCAGTTCTGCATCGGCAAGTAATATCGCTTCCGAAGACTTCCGAGGAGTTCCGGAATAACTACCTAACCCCGCGTAAATGCGGGGTTTTTTGTTCCGAGGAGTTCCGTTGAGTTCCGACACCATCCCCCCTAAACTGTGCCCATATTTGTGCCCATCTTCATGACCCGAAAAACGATGGGCACACTTTTTGTGCCCAAACCCGTTTTTTCGGGGCGGTGATTTCAGGTTTTCATGGGCACAAATGGCGGTCATGGATCGGCTGGATACCGCGTGGTTATTGGCTTACAGCGATTTGTGCCCATGGTTGGTTGCTGTGCCCATCTTGGCCATGGGCACAGGTGCATGAAGGGGGCTTGTTTATGGCGTTGACAGATACCAGGCTGCGCACCCTCAAGGCGGCTGCGAAGGCCTACCAGGAAGCCGATGGCGGCGGCATGTTCATCGAGGTGACGCCGGGCGGTTCCAAGGTCTGGCGCCTGCGCTACCGCCTGGCGGGCAAACAGGAAAAGCTTTCCCTGGGCGAATACCCTGCCTATGGCCTGGCGGATGCACGGCGCTGGCGCAACGATTGCATGGCGCTGGTGAAGCGGGGCCTGTCGCCGATGGCCTTGAAGCGGGGCGACCCGATCCCCGACGATGCCCAGCCCGAGGCCAAGGAGCTGGCCCGCGCCTTCGTTCAGGCCTGGTGCCTCAAGACCTCACAGAAAGCGAAGGCCAAGGAAGCGGCGGTGAAGGCCGCCGACAGCGTCGAGGCCTTCGCCTGGCGCTGGTATGCCGAGGTCGTGGAGCCGGGCAACAGTGAGCCGCGCAACGTCAAGCGCGTGCTGGAAAAGGACGTGATCCCCGCCGTCGGCAAGAAGCAGGTTGCCGAGGTGACGCCGGATGACGTGCTCGCGATCGCCGACGCCATCAAGGCGCGCGGCGCCGACCAGATGGCCCTGGTCACCCGCAACGTGATGAAGCGGCTGTTTGCCTACGCCATCGCCAGGCAGAAGACCACCTTCAACCCGGCGGCCGCGATCGAGGCGAAGTTCATCGCCACGGCCAAGAGCCGCGACGTGGCCCTGACCCCGGAAGAAGTCGGCAAGCTGCTGCGGGCCATCTACCAATCCAGCATCAAGCGTATGCACAAGCTGGCCCTGCACCTGCTGATTCTGTGCATGGTGCGCAAGGGCGAGCTGATCGGCGCCAGGTGGGAAGAGATCGACTTCGGGAAGGCGGAATGGGCCATCCCGGGCGAGCGCATGAAGAAGGACAAGCCGCACCTGATCCCGCTATCTCGGCAGGCCCTGGCCATGTTCGAGGAGCTGCGCGGCCTGGCCTGCGGTTCCTCGTGGGTGTTCCCGAGCCGGGGCAGCCTGAAGCGGCCCATCGCGCACAGCACCTTGAACCAGGCGGTGCGTTCCCTGGAAATCGACGTGCGGGATTTCGTCCTGCATGACTTCCGACGCACGGCTTCCACCCACCTGCATGAGACCGGCTTCAACTCCGACTGGATCGAGAAGGCGCTTGCCCACGAAACCAAGGGCATCCGGGGCGTCTACAACCGCGCCCAATACCTCGACCAGCGGCGGGAGATGCTGCAATGGTGGGCGGACTTCGTGGACAGCCAGATTGACGAAGGCAAGAGCAACGTCATCATCGGCCGCTTCGGCAAGGCTTACCGGGCGGCCTGAGATGGCGCGTGATCCTTCCACCTTGCCGGCGTGGGTTCCTGTGCTGGCCCGGCGTGTCTATGCCGAGGGCGCCCCGTACCAGGACGACATTCTTGAACATGGGATGATCCGCCTTTACCACGCTGCCAACCTGGAGGCGGTCTGGGGGCGCTTCCAGGAAGCAATCGTGCAGACGTATGCACGCTACTCGAACCCCTGGCCCTACCTGGTGGGCGGCCTGGTGTTGGCTGCCGGGCGCGTGCCACCCGGGCGAGCGACAAGGGACCGGCCCGACCAGAAAACAAGAATCCTGGACAGACAAGCCGCCGCCAACGACCTGGTGCGGCGGGTGGCCAGACAAGCCGGCGAGCTGGCGGCTTCCCTGCGAGCCTTGGAGGCCCTGGGCGGGGTGGTGGTGCCGGTGGAGATGGCATCCACCCTGGACTTGATTGGCCCCTGTCTGGCGGACTCTGGCGGGGCTTCCCGCCGGGATGAATGGGAGGCCTTCGAGGATTCGTTATCGAACCATCAGGTGATGGATTTCCCGGCGCCGGCGGCCTTGTTGGAGGCGTTGGCGGATGCCGCCGCGTGGCAGCCCAAGGACGTATTCGAGGGAAACCCCTGGCTTCGTTCCAGCTCCTCTTCCTGGTGCGACTTCATCCGCATGGTGAAGGAAAGTGTGTTTCCTGATCTTCTTCGGAATCATGGCTGCCTGATCGAGCTTCGGGAGATGGATTGGGTCAACCTGGCACAAGCGCTGGTCGATGAAGAGGTGGAGATAGAGCGGGTGAAGGGCTGCCTGTATCGAATCCGAAATCACGGTTCACCGGGTTAGGTCAAGTCTTTCTTTTTCCGGCCTCGCGAAAACATCGAATCACGTTAACCGAGGCCCGCCCAATAGGATGCACTCCACATCCCGGCCGCATCCGGTCGGATTCCATCGGAACCATGTGGAGAAGCCATGCAGCCGCAAACCGTTTCACTTCGCCGAAGCCAGGACGCCCGCGCCGTCTTCGGCAACCTGCCCACCTCGACCTTCTACGAATGGATCGAGCGGGGTTTGATGACCCCCGGCGTTGCCATCGGCGCGCGTAGCGTTGCCTGGCCTCTGCACGAGTTGGAGAGAATCGCTGCCGCTCGCATCGCCGGCAAGTCGGAAGCCGACATCAAGGCTCTGGTGCAAGGCCTGGTGGCCGCTCGCGCGGCCCTTGCCGACCAGGTGGCCGCATGAACCGGAATCGAGAAATCGCGGGGGCTTTTGATCTTCTGGCAAAGGAGCTGCTCAAACAGGCGAAGTGCGCGGAAGACGTGGCCAGGAAATTGAACTGGCGGAAAATCGAGTTTGCGGATCTGAGCGCCGCAACGGGGATCGTCGAAGACCTTGGCAACTGCCTGAGTCTGGCCAGGGGCGCGAAGTCCATGCTGAAGCTGGGGCGGCGTAAATGATGCCGGCGCTTGACCCTCACCCGGCCGGCGCCCATACTGGGCGCGTCGCTGCAAATTCAGCGGCCGGGTTTGGCGACCCGAGAACTCAAAGGCGGACAGCCGCCGCAACACGCGGTTTTTTTACGTCCGCAACACTTGGCACGGCCTCCAGTTTCGGCGGGCCAGGTGGGGAGGCCTTCGGGCCTGCCGGTGCGCCTTTGAGCCGGTTCGCCAACCCCGCTTGGTTCCGCCCCCCGTTTGGCGATGGGGAGCGGGAATGCAACCCGCAATCAAAGGAGGCCATCATGGCCAACACTCGCTTTGCCCAGCCCGGCAAATCCGCCGGCAATCCCCGTCCGCTGCACCATGTCCCCGGCATGCTCTACCGTGCCGCCTACACCCCCGAGTCCATCGCCGCCGCCGCCCTGGCCACCGGCACCGCACGAAGCGCCGAATACCGCGCCGGCCTGCTCGACGTGCTCAAGTTCAAGCTGCGCGGCGAGCGGATCCACTGCCCGTATCAGGCAGGCACCGCCAGCTTCGACGCCTACTTCGCCGGCAACCGCCACGGCTTCGACGTGGTCCGCGCCCACCTGGAACAGCAAGGGGGCCGCCATGACTAAGCCTACCCCTTCCCAGCCGGTGCCCGCCATCGACCCCAAAACGGCCAGCTTGAGGGCTGAACTGATCGATGTGGTTTCCAAAATGTCGAACCGTGGAATGGATGTGCTGATCCATCAAGCCAATGAGCTGGCCAGGCAATACCCGCGTGTTCAATGTCATGTGCTCACGTTTCCAGGCGGTTCGAGGCCGAAGGCGGTGAAAGGGGGTGCGGCATGAACCCGACACAAAAAGCCGAATTCGTCGGCGTGCTCAGGTGCATACCTGAAGACTTGCTTTGCCTGGTGGCCGATGTGGGGGATGCCTTGGTTCAAGGCTCCCTGAGCCGCAATGACATCGATTTTGCGGCGGGCCGGCTCTTTGCAGGTGATGAGCCGCACCGGGTGCCTGGAGATCTGCTGGGACTGTCCCGCAAGCGGCGTAGCGCGGAAAGGTGCGCGGCATGATCGCGGAAACGGCCTTTCTCGCGGCCATCGCCGCCGCCGGCCTGGAGTCGGTCAAGCCGCTCAAGCTGTCGGAAGGCAAGCTGGAGCGTTACCGCGTGGTGGGGGACAAGGCCGGTAGCCGCAACGGCTGGGCTGTTCTCCACCATGCGCCTGTGCCTGCTGGCGCTTTCGGTTCCTGGCGGACTGGCGAGTCCCACACATGGCGGGCCGAGTCCGACAACCGCCTGAGTCCGGCGGATCGGGCCGAGCTGCAACGCAAGTTGCGCGACATGCAGCAGGCCCGGGCCGAAGAGGAAGCGCGCGTGCATGCGTCTGCACGGCAACGCGCGGCGAAGCTGTGGGCCACGGCACACCCAGCCACCAGCGCCCACCCCTACCTGGTGGCCAAGCGCGTGCCGGCCTACGGCATTCGCCAGTTGCGCGACATGCTGGTTATTCCCGCCCGGGATGGCGATGGCGAGCTGCATACCTTGCAGTTCATCGGCGTCGACGGGGGTAAGCGGTTCCTGACCGGCGGCCGGATCGCCGGCTGCTATTGCGCCATCGGGCGGCCTGCCGACGTGCTGTTGCTGGCTGAGGGGTACGCCACGGCCGCGACGCTCTATCAAGCCACGGGCAAGGCGGTGGCGGTGGCTTTCAACGCGGGCAACCTGGGGCCGGTGGCAAAGGCGTTGCGGGCCAAGTTCCCGCGCCTGCGCCTGGTGATATGCGCCGACAACGACCACGCCACGCCGGGCAATCCAGGCATCAAGGCGGCCCTGGCGGCGGCGTGGGCGGTGGGGGGCTGGGTGGCGGCGCCGCGGTTCGTGGGGGTAGCCCATGGGTGAGCTGACCGACTTCAACGACCTGGCGGCCCATGCAGGCCTTGATAGCGTGCGCGAGCAGGTGGAACAGGCCGTGCCGGCGGTACCGGTGGCGGATTGGCCAGACCCCATGTTGCCGGGTTCCATCCGCGTGCCGACCCTGCCGGCGGCCTTGCTGCCGGGATGGGTGGGCGATATGGCCAAGGCGGTGGCGGACAGCACGCAAACCCCCGAGGGTATGGCCACGATGGTGGCGCTGTCCGTGCTGGCAACCTGCCTGCAACGACAGTTCGAGGTCGCACCCTTCGGTGAGGATGACGACTACACGGAACCGCTTTCGATATGGGCGCTGGTGGCGATGCAATCCGGCTCCCGGAAGTCGGCGGTAATCAATGCCCTGACCGCGCCCTTGATGCGATGGGAAAAGCTGGAAAGGGACCGGCGCCGGCCGGAGATTGCCCGGGTGAACGCGGCGCGGGCGGTGGCCAAGAAGCGTATCGAGAAGCTGACCAAGGACGCGGCGAACGCGGACAACGACGACGCGCGCGGGCGGTTGCGGGATGAAATCAGCCGGGAGGAACAGGACATGCCGGCGGAGATATACCCGCCCAAGCTGTTCACCGGAGACACCACGGCGGAAACCTTGCAATCGCTCCTGGTCAAGCAGGGCGAGCGTATGGCGGTTCTGACCGATGAGGCCGGCATCTTCCAAGTCATGGCGGGGCTGTACTCGGGGGGCAATGCAAGCCTTGATGTATTCCTCCAAGGGCATGCGGGATCGTCTGTGCGCGTGGATCGTGCCGACCGCGAGGCCTACCTTGATCGGCCTGCCCTGAGCTTCGGCCTTGCGCTGCAACCGGGTGTGCTGGCGGACGTGGCCAGCGGCCGGCGCTTCCGCGACTCGGGGTTGCTGGCGCGGTTCCTGTACGCCATCCCGGAAAGCAACGTCGGACGCCGCGATGTACGCCGGCGGGTGGCCATTCCCGAGACCGTGCGCCGCGCCTATGAGGCCGGCATCTTCGGCCTGTTGGATGGCCGCCCCCTGGTGCCATGCAAGCCCAAGGTGTTGCCCTTCGCCGACCCGGCGCGGGAGGCGTGGCTAGACTTCGCCGAGGAGATCGAGGCGGGCCAGGGCGAGGGCGGCGAGTTTGAAGCCATCCTGGATTGGACCAGCAAGCTGCCGGGCGCGGCGGCGCGCGTGGCGGGGCTGCTGGAACTGGCCGAGGTGGGCTTGCACGCCGACTGCATCAGCCAGGTGGCGGCAGAACAGGCGGTCAGGTTGTGCCGGCTGCTGATCCCACATGCCCATGAGGCCTTCGGCCTGTTGGGCGCGGATTCCGTCGATGCGGATGCGATGGCCATCTTGAACTGGGCCAAGGCGAACCACTTGCCATCGTTCAAGCGGCGGTCATGCCAGAAGGCGATGGAAGGCCGCTTCCGCTCCATAGACAGGTTGACGAAGGCTACCGAGCGCCTGGTGCATCGGGACATCCTGCGGGAGTTCAAGGAAACCAACCGGGGCGCCCCGCCTTCGGTCTGGTATCGGGTCAATCCTAAGTGCTTTGTCGAGTGATTCGAGTATGTCGCCAAAGAACCAACTTAGAACACTTTTACTTATTATATTCAATCACATGCATTCCAGGCGCTACCCCCTGTCGACAAAGTCGACAAAGTCGACTAACCCAGGTCTGTCGACATTGTCGACATTGTCGATAGGGGTGGTTGCCAGAAGCTGGAGGGTGGGGGGACGTGCCAGCGGGTGGGCGTCCGGGTCCTTCCGGGCCACCCCCTCCGCACGGGTCATTCGCGAGCGCGATGGTTTGGTAGTGGGTGAAGTCCGGGTTAAGTGAACAGTTAAGTTAACTGGTTAACAGGTGAAAGGTGAACGGGTGAAACATCGAGTTCCATACTTCGAGCCGACTGACCCAGCCGAGCTCATTGCAAAGATCGCGGATTGTCTGAGCGAGTCGCAAGACCCGGAACTAAAGCGGGCGGCTGGTGGGTTCAGGCACTACCTCAAAGCGCCAGGCGCTGACCTGGATGCATGCCTTGGATTGAAGCCCCGGCAAGGTGGGCGATACGAGACGCCTTGGCGGTTGTCCAGGGACGTTAAGCGTTCCACCATGATTTGCGACCTGGCGAAGTTGATGCCCGGATCCGTAACAGCCAAGTCAACCACGCTGTCCGAATGGATCGCGGATGGCGGCCCGCCGCCTGGCACGGGAGCCGAGATTTTGGCCAAGTGGGGCGAGTTGCTGGACGCATTCCCGACGCCCCCGCGCAGTTCCCGGCAAATCGCCCGTGTGCTCAAGGGGGAGATCATCGCCGCGCGAAGGTCAAAGTAGGCCGATATGACGTCAGGCCATGCCTGTTATGTCCCCTTGCGGTTGCCGTGTCCAAATGGCATGGCAACCTGAAAGGAGGTGCCTAGTGAACGATCCTGTAACCAAGCAAGCCGGATTCAGCCCGCGTGGCGGCGTGGTGGTCCGCAATGACCTGACCCTATACGTCTGGTGTGATGACGACGGCATTGAAGTAGTGCTGAACCCCGAGCAGGCCATCGCACTGGCGTTGTCGTTGCTCGAAACCACCGGCGGGGCGCTGACCCGCGCCAGGAAGGAAGCGGAGGTGGCCAAATGCCTGAGCTGAGTTACCGCGCTGTCCTGATCGAGCGGGCGAGCATCGACGCCAAAACCCAAGAGGTCGATGCCTCCCTGTCTTCCGAAGCGGCGGTGGAGCGCTTCCCTGGCGAAGTTGAGGTGCTGAGCCATGATCCCGGCGCCATCGACCTGAGCCGCGCGGCGGATGGCTTACCCCTGCTCTTCGCCCATGACCAACGCGAACCTATCGGCATCGTCGAGAACGTTCGCATTGAAGCCAAGCGCCTGGTCGGGCGCCTGCGCTTCGGCGCCTCCCAGCGAGCCAAAGATATCTTCGCCGACGTGCAGGCCGGCGTCTTGAAGAACCTCAGTGTCGGCTACCTGATCCATGCAACCCAACCCGTCGAAGGCGGCGTGCGAGTCACCCGCTGGAGCATTTTCGAAGCGTCCATCGTCGGCGTCCCTCTGGACGCCAGCGTCGGCATCGGGCGAAGCGCCCAATCACCTGGAGAACACACTGTGGAAACCGAAACCCAAACCTCTGCCACCCTGACCAACCGCGCGCGCGTCGATGCGCAAATCCGGGAACTCGCGAAGCTCTCGAATTTTGCTGATCTTGGCGAAGACCTGATCGGCCGCGGCGCCAGCGTTGAGGAGTCTCGCAATGCCTTCCTCCGCGCCCTTGCCGAAAAGTCCAATGCCAACCACACCCGTTCCGGCCCCATCGATATGGGCGGCTACCACGCCGTTGGCGGTGGTTATGGCGGCCAGGTTGCCGAAATCCGCGCCATGTCCGAAGCCCTGGCTTCCCGTTTCGGTGTGGCGCCGACTACCGACCACGCCCGCGAATTCACCGGCCTGCGCGTGGTCGATATGGCCCGCCGCTGCCTGGAGTCGAGCGGCGTGCGGACGACCGGCTTGAACCCTTCCGCCATCATCACGCGCGCCCTGCACAGCACCAGCGACTTCCCCACCCTGTTGGCGGATACGGGGAACCGGATTCTGCGTCAGGCTTACAACGCCTATCAGGGCGGCATCCGGCAAATCTGCCGGCAATCCACGGCAACCGACTTCCGTTCCAAGACGGTTGCGGCCTTGGGCGAGATGCCCGAGCTGCGCAAGGTTCTGGAAAACGGCGAGTTCCAATATGGCAGCACGGCCAGTTCGAAAGAGTCGTACCGCCTGGACACCTACGGCCGCATCTTCGGCATCTCCCGCCAGGCGCTGGTGAACGATGATCTTGGTGCCTTCGCCGACCTGGCCACCCGATACGGTCGCGCGGCAGCCGAATTCGAGGCGAAGTTCCTGGTGCAGTTGCTGACCAGCAACCCAATCATGTCGGACGGCAATGAACTGTTCCACACCGCCCACGGCAATCTGTCTACTACTGGCGGCGACATTGGAATTACCACGCTGTCCAGTGCCAGGCAGGCCATGCGGCTACAGAAGGGGCTTGACGGAAAGACGCCGGTCAACGCGATCCCGCGTTACCTGGTGGTGCCGGCATCCCTGGAGACTGCGGCCGAAATGATCGTGGCCAACATCCAACCTGTTCAAGCAAGCGATGCCAACCCATTTGCCGGCAAACTTGAAGTTGTGGTTGATCCCCGGCTTGATTCCTACTCCGCAACCGCGTGGTATATGGTTGCCGACCAAGGGGCATTCGACACGATCGAATATTCCTACCTGGAAACCGAACAGGGGCCGGTGGTTGAGTCGCGTGCAGGTTTCGAGGTGGATGGCATGGAAGTCAAGGTGCGCCTCGATTTCGGTGCCGGCGTGTTGGACTACCGGGGCATGTATCGAAACCAAGGGGCCTAGCCTACCAAGCTGGTCATGACCATGATGAGGCCGCCTTCGGGCGGCCTCATGCATTTCAGGAGCGCCGGCCTCGACGTGCCGACCATCGCCACACCAGGAGGATTGCGGCAATCGTGAAGACACCCCACAAGGCGGAGAGAATGTCGGTATCGCCTTCCGTGGCAACGAACAGCGGTTCAAGCAACGCGGGTAGGAAGCGCCGCGCAAGCTCCGTGAATAGAAAGAGAGCGACGAAAAAGAGGGGCCAAGTGATAAGGCGATGCATGACAAAATCGTAGCATGCTGGCGCCCATCAACGCTCTATCGCGATCCATGTGCCCATATTTGTGCCCATGCCGTAAAACGTCAGAACGTAGACCGAGCAACGGCGGGGCTTCCAGGCCGTTCGCTAGCTTCTGCATCGAAGTAGGCGCCCCGTATGTCGCGACTCGACCCGCCAGTTCAGCCCAGCACCCAGTGGCGACCCGGATCGCAGTAGCGGGAGTCGAGACGAGGCAATGTGTTGAAGCTGAATTGATCGACCAAGCCCTCGTCAGCGCGGCTATAGGCGGGGGGCAGCATCTGCCAGCGTATGCTGGACAGGAACATGATTTCCTCCAGTACCTCCGGCGGAAATCCTTGCCGGTTGCCACGGTCGTCCAGCAGCAGACTGTCCAGGTAGGCGTCGATATCGTCACGTTGCCAGCGTGTGGCCAGTTCATTGGCGATACGGGCATAGTTCCGCTCGATCGCCGATACTTCGTGCCACTTCGCTCGCCTGGCGGTAGCCGGTTCCGGCTTCAAATCAAATACGTTGGCGAACATGGTCGACCTCTCGGTAGGCTTGGATGCAGTGGTGGCAAGCAATTCCCATGCCCGCTAAATGGAGAATTTGTCGATTTTCATGAATACTATTCATTCATATACTTACCGCGATATATCCCCTGAAATACAGGGCCTAGGCGGGACAATTGCACCGACGTTTTCATCAATATTGACGAAATCATGACGCCTGTTACCTCTGCGGCGCTCTCCTGGCGTGGCATCTTCACCGAGCTGCGACGGCACCGTGCCACCTTGATCAAGGCCAATCTCATCGCGGTGCTCGCGGTGGCCTGCGCCGTGCCGGTGCCGCTGCTCCTGCCCGTGCTGGTCGACGAGGTATTGCTGAAGCAACCGGGCATGTTCATCGGCCATATCGGGCTCCTGTTTCCAGCAGCCTGGCACGGCCCCATCCTGTTCGTGTCGGTCGCGTTGTTGCTGACCCTGGGCCTACGCCTCGCCTCGATTCTGCTCAACGTCTGGCAGACCCGGAGCTTTTCCCTGGTATCCAAGCAAGTGGTGTATCGCATTCGGTCGCGGATGCTGGACGGGCTGTCGAAGATCGCGCTGTCGGAGTACGAAACGCTGGGTTCGGGTCGGGTGACTTCGCATTTCGTCACCGATCTCAATGCCGTGGATGGCTTTCTCGGCGCCTCCATATCAGGCTTCCTGGTTGCGATCCTGTCTCTGCTCGGCGTGGCCATCATTCTGCTCTGGATGAACTGGCAACTCGCGCTGTTCATTCTGTTGCTGAATCCACTGGTGATCGGGTTCTCGACCCGTCTGGGCAAGAGGGTCAAGGACCTGAAGCGGCGGGAAAACGCCGCTTTCGAGGCGTTCCAGGAGGCCTTGTCGGAGACGTTGGACGCGCTCAATCAGATACGTGCCATGAACCGGGAGAAGCACTACCTGGCACGGGTCGCAGAGAAGGCCGCGGACATCCGGCAGCACGCCGCCGCCTTTGCCTGGAAGTCTGATGCGATGAATCGGGTTGCCTTCTTCGTGTTCCTCGCGGGCTTCGACGCCTTTCGCGCCGGTGCGATGCTGATGGTGCTCTACTCGGACCTGAGCATCGGCGAGATGCTGGCGGTCTATGGTTACCTCTGGTTCATGATGTCGCCCGTGCAGGAGATCATCAATATTCAATATGCCTGGTACGCGGCGAATGCCGCGGTGGGTCGCATCAACGGTCTGCTCGACCTGAAACGATTGGATGAGGATGTGTCGCGGACCGATCCGTTCGCCAATCGGGAGTCCGTGGGGATCAGCTTGCGCGAGGCCAGTTTCGCCTATGGCGATGGCGACACCATTCTGGATCGTGTCGATCTGGATGTATCACCAGGCGAGAAGGTGGCGTTGGTGGGCGCTTCCGGTGGCGGCAAGTCGACGCTGGTGCAGGTGTTGCTGGGTCTCTATCCGCTGAGGTCGGGCGAGATCAGATACGGTGGGGTGGAGGTCGGCGAGATCGGATGGCCATTGATCCGTGAGCATGTCGGGGTCGTACTGCAACACCCGGTCTTGTTCAATGCCAGCATTCGCGAAAACCTTACCCTTGGCCGCGCCGGAAATGACGAGGCGTTATGGCGGGCGCTCGAGATCGCGCAACTGGAGGAATTCGTGCGCGCCTTCCCCGAGGGCTTGGATGCTCTGGTGGGCAAGAACGGTGTGCGCTTGTCCGGTGGTCAGCGGCAGCGCCTGGCCATCGCCCGCATGGTCCTGACCCGACCCAGCGTGGTGATACTCGACGAGGCCACCTCCGCGCTGGACAGTGAAACCGAGCACAAGCTGCATGAGGCCATGGCCAGCTTCCTCCATCGTCGTACCACACTGATCATCGCGCACCGCCTATCCGCGGTTCGCCAGGCGGATCGTATCCTGGTGTTCGAGAATGGCCGTGTGGTCGAGTCGGGCGATCATGACAGCCTGATGTCACGAGGCGGCCTGTATCAGAAGCTGTATGCCCACGCCTAGTGCGAATCCGGCACGCGCCTGACCGCGACGCTTCCGGTCAGTATGATGTTTCACGTGAAACATGCCTGACTCGTGACGTAGAATGCGACTCCGCCGCTACGCAGGCGACCGCAGGAAATCCATTCAGCATGTTCTATCCCGAAAGTTTCGATGTCATCGTGGTCGGCGGCGGCCATGCCGGTACCGAGGCGGCGCTGGCCGCAGCGCGCATGGGCGCGCGCACCTTGCTGCTGACGCACAACATCGAGACCCTTGGCGCGATGTCCTGCAATCCGTCCATCGGCGGCATCGGCAAGGGCCACCTGGTCAAGGAGGTGGATGCCCTCGGGGGCGCCATGGCGCTTGCCACCGACGAGGCGGGAATCCAGTTTCGGATATTGAATTCATCCAAGGGCCCGGCGGTTCGCGCAACCCGTGCCCAGGCAGACCGGCTGCTCTACAAGCAGGCGATTCGTTCGCGGCTGGAGAGCCAGACCAACCTCACACTGTTCCAGCAGGCGGTGGATGATCTGGTGCTGAAAGGCGATCATGTGGCTGGAGTTCGCACGCAGCTGGGCCTGATTTTCCGCGCGCGCGCCGTTGTGCTGACCACCGGTACCTTTCTGGCGGGTTTGATTCACGTTGGTCTGGAACAATTCGCGGCGGGTCGCATGGGCGATCCTCCAGCCGTTTCACTGGCCGCCCGTCTGCGTGAGCTCGATCTGCCGGTCGGGCGCCTCAAGACCGGTACGCCTCCGCGGATAGACGGCCGCAGCATCGACTTCTCGCAAATGCAGGAGCAGCCGGGAGATGCGCCGGAGCCGGTGTTCTCGTTCATGGGCGCCAGGGGGATGCACCCGCGGCAACTGCCTTGCTGGATCACCCAGACCAACGAGCGCACCCACGAGATCATACGATCCGGGCTGGACCGGTCGCCGCTGTACACGGGGGTGATCGAGGGCGTCGGGCCGCGCTACTGCCCCTCGATCGAGGACAAGATTAGCCGATTCGCCGACAAGACTGGCCACAATGTCTTTCTGGAACCCGAAGGCCTGACCACGCACGAGTTCTATCCCAATGGGGTGTCGACGAGCCTGCCGTTCGATGTGCAGCTCGACCTTGTTCGCTCGATCAAGGGTCTCGAACGCGCGCACATCCTGAGGCCGGGATATGCCATCGAGTACGATTATTACGACCCGCGCGGGTTGCGCCCGAGTCTGGAAACCCGCGCAATCACAGGGTTGTTTTTCGCCGGCCAGATCAATGGCACCACCGGTTATGAGGAGGCCGCCGCCCAGGGGCTCCTGGCCGGGCTCAATGCGTGTCTGAGGTCACGCGATGAGGAAGTCTGGTGGCCGAAACGTGATGAGGCATATCTCGGCGTCATGGTCGATGATCTGGTCACTCGGGGCGTTGCCGAGCCCTACCGCATGTTCACCAGCCGCGCCGAATATCGCCTCAGTCTGCGAGAGGACAACGCCGATCAGCGACTGACGGAGATGGGTAGGCGCCTCGGTCTGGTGGATGATGCCCGTTGGGCGCGGTTCGACGCGAAGCGGGAGGCGATGGCGCGCGAAGTCGAGCGTCTGAAATCCACCTGGGTGCGCCCGGCCACCTTGCCGGATGACGAGGCCCTGCGCGTACTGGGCAAGGGCATCGAGAGGGAATACAGCCTGTTCGATCTGCTGCGGCGACCGGACGTCGACTATGCCTCGCTGATGACCTTGCCAGGCGCCGCGCCTGGCCTGACGGAGTCGGAGTTCAGCGAGCAGCTGGAAATCGAGGCCAAATATGCCGGGTACGTTACCCGCCAACTCGATGAGATCGCGCGCCAGCGTGGTCAGGAGGATCTGCCTTTGCCACCTGACTTCGACTATCTCGGTCTGACCAGTCTGTCCATCGAGGTGCGACAGAAACTGGACCGGGCGAGGCCGGCTACCCTGGGCCAGGCGTCCCGCATCTCCGGGGTGACGCCCGCCGCCGTGTCAGTGTTGATGGTCTATCTGAAACGTCATGAACTGGCGCGAAAGGAGCGGAAATCATGATTCCCACAACGCGACTGCGCGAGGCCCTGCGCGAAATGAATGTGTCGCTGGATGACGGTCAGGAGACGCGTCTGCTGGATTATCTGGCGCTGATCGGCAAGTGGAACCGTACCTACAACCTGACCGCCATTCACGAGCCTGAGCGGATGCTAACCCATCATCTACTGGACAGTCTCGCCATTCTGAATCAGATCTCCGACGCGCCCTTGCTGGACGTGGGCAGCGGTGCGGGTCTACCGGGCATACCGCTCGCAATCGCGCGACCGGGCCTGAGCGTGACACTGCTTGATTCCAGCCAGAAGCGGTGCGGTTTCATGCGACAGGCCCTGATCGAGTTGAGTCTGCGCAACGTCCAGGTCGTGCATGCGCGTTCGGAGGAGTATCGGCCGGACGCTAAATTCGGACAGATCGTTTCCCGTGCGTTCTCGGACTTGAGCGAGTTCGCGAGGGTCAGTCGCCATCTTCTGGCCGATGGTGGCGTGTGGCTGGCCATGAAGGGGCTGTTCCCGAATGATGAGGTCGCCCAACTCCAGGGCGCGCGAGTCAGCCGCGACGTCAGGCTGCATGTCCCGGGGCTGGATGCCGAGCGTCATTTGATCATCATGGAAATGGAATAGGAAATGGCACGCATCCTGGCGATCACCAATCAGAAAGGTGGTGTCGGCAAGACCACCAGCGCCGTCAATCTGGCGGCCAGTCTGTCCAGCCTGGGGCAGCGTGTCCTGCTGATCGACCTCGATCCTCAGGGAAACGCGACCACGGCCAGCGGCGTCGAAAAGCAAAGCCTCGCCAAGACGGTCTACCACCTGCTGTTGCGCAGCGCCAGCGCGGCCGAAGTGGGCGTGCGGGCGCCGGATGCCGGTTATGACCTGCTGCCCGCAAATCGGGACCTGGCGGGCGCCGAGGTGGAACTGGTGCAGGAAAAGGAACGCGAATTCCGGCTCCGTCAGGGGTTGCAGGCGATCGCCGGTGATTACGACTTCATTCTGATCGATTGCCCTCCCGCGCTGAATCTGCTGACAGTGAACGCGTTGACCGCGGCGGATGCGGTCATCATTCCCATGCAATGCGAATACTTCGCGATCGAGGGTCTGGCCGACCTCGTCAACACCATCAAGAAGATCAAGGCGCGTCTCAATCCCGGCCTGGTCATCGACGGCGTGGCGCGGGTGATGTTCGATACCCGCAATACGTTGGCGCAGAATGTCTCCGATCAACTCAAGGCGCACTTCGGCGCCAAGGTGTTCGAAACCGTGGTGCCGCGCAATGTGCGACTGGCGGAGGCACCGAGCCACGGCCTGCCGGCGTTGCAGTATGACCGCGCCTCTCGTGGCGCGCAGGCCTACCTGAACATGGCGCATGAACTCATCGAAAAGCGGGAGAAAATGAAAAATGGCTAGATTGAAGGGGCTTGGCCGCGGTCTGGATGCCCTGCTGGGAGAAGGGGAAACCGCCGAGGGGGAACGGCTGCTGACACTGCCGGTGGAAAGCCTGGTGCCCGGGAAATACCAGCCGCGCACGCGCATGGACGCCGAAGCGCTGGCGGAATTGGCTGATTCGATCAAGTCGCAGGGCTTGATGCAACCGATACTGGCGAGAGTGATCCCGGGTGGTCGTTACGAGATCATCGCCGGCGAACGCCGCTGGCGCGCCAGCCAGTTGGCCGGCATGACCGAGGTTTCGGTACTGGTCCGCGACGTGCCCGATGACGCCGCCCTGAAGATGGCCCTGATCGAGAACATCCAGCGGGAAAATCTGAACCCGCTGGAGGAGGCGCAGGGGATCCATCGCCTGATCCAGGAGTTCTCGATGACCCACCAGACCGCCGCCGAGTCGGTGGGGCGCTCTCGCGTGGCGGTGACCAATCTGCTGCGCCTGCTCAATCTGGCGAAACCGGTGCAAAGCCTGCTGATGAACGGCGAGCTGGACATGGGCCATTCCCGCGCCTTGCTGGCGTTGACCAATGCCAAGCAGGTCGAGGCCGCCAGCGAGGTCGTCAAGCGTGGTCTTTCGGTGCGGGATGCCGAACGTTTGGTGGCGCGCGTGCTGAAACCTCAGGAAAGGCAGGCGCCGAAGCCTGATCGCGATGTCGCGCGACTTGAAGAGGAATTATCGGAAAAACTGGGCACGGATGTGAGCATCAGAGCCAACCGCAAGGGATCGGGAAAAATCAGCATTGGCTTCGCCAGCCTGGATCAGCTCGAAGAGCTACTGCGGCGGATCACGTGAATACGGTGCGATGCAATCATCAAAGCAATTGATGATTGCATTAGGTCCTCTAATTAATATATCATTATCGGCTAATGCTCTTCGCATATGGCATGCAGTGTGCCTTGATCTTGGTCATGTCCGTGCTCGCGTGGATGTGGTTGGGCGGAGGCGTGGCGGCGGCCGTCCTGTATGGCGGATCCGCCGCGTTGGCGAACATCGGCTTGCTGGTATGGCGTTGGCGAAGAGGCCGGTATGATTACCACTGCGATGGCGGACGTCATTTGCAGCAGTTTCGCCGTTCCATGATGGAACGGTTTTTTGTTGTCGCAACCATCTTGGCGGTGGGCATCGTGATCCTGACTGTGGAGCCGCTGCCGATGCTGGTGGGTTTTATCGTGGGGCAGATCGCTTGGATGATCTCCGCGTCTGCCTTGAAGATGGATTGACGCCCCCTGGGCGCTTTTAAGAGTTAGAGACATGTCCGCGGAAGCGCACACCTCGACGGAATACATCAAGCACCACCTGCAGAACCTTACCTATGGTCAGCTGCCCGCCGGCTATGAACGCGGTGACGGTGAGGTGCTACAGAATGCCACCTGGACGGTCGCGCACACCGCGCAGGAAGCCAAGGACATGGGCTTCATGGCCATCAACCTCGACACCATGGGTATTTCCATCGTGCTGGGCGTGTTGTTTCTCTTCCTGTTCCGCAAGGCCGCGAACACCGCCTCGCATGCCGCGGCCTCGGGTGCGCCCGGCGGTCTGCTGAATTTTGTCGAATGGGTGGTCGAATTCGTCGACTCCAGCGTCAAGGGTTCCTTCACGGCGCGCAATCCCCTGGTCGCCCCCTTGGCGCTGACCATCTTCATCTGGATCTTCCTGATGAACGTCATGGATCTGCTGCCCATCGACTGGTTACCCGGTCTGGCCGGCGCGCTGGGTCTGCCTTATCTCAAAGTGGTTCCCTCCACCGATCCGAATGCGACCTTCGGCATGTCGCTGACCGTGTTCGCCCTGGTGCTCTACTACAGCGTCAAGATGAAAGGTGTCGGCGGCTTCGTCGGAGAACTCACTCTGCAGCCGTTCGGCAAGTGGGGCATGCCCGCCAACCTGCTGCTGGAAGGCGTGAACCTGATCGCCAAGCCGGTCTCCCTGGCGCTGCGTCTGTTTGGCAACATGTACGCCGGCGAGATGATCTTCATCCTGATCGCCATCATGTTCTCCGGCGGCGCCGTTCTCGCGCTGACTGGCGGGGTCCTGCAGTGGGCCTGGGCCGTGTTTCACATTCTGATCATCACCCTGCAAGCCTTCATCTTCATGACGCTCACCATCGTCTATCTGGACATGGCGCATCAGGAACATCACTGATTTTTGCTTTCTGAATTGTCTCTAGGAGAAAACCATGACTGAAGTACAAGCTCTCTTGTTCATCGCCGGCGCCATCATGATGGGCCTCGGCGCGCTCGGCGCCTCGGTGGGTATCGGCATTCTCGGCGGCCGCTTCCTCGAAGGCGCCGCCCGTCAGCCCGAACTGATCCCGATGTTGCGCACCCAGTTCTTCATCGTCATGGGTCTGGTCGACGCCGTGCCGATGATCGCCGTCGGTCTGGCCATGTACGTTCTCTTCGCGGTCGCGGCCTGATCAATCAACGCGATAACCCGCAAGAGGAGCGGTC
>CAZONS010000012.1:0-6562 GCA_964581195.1 uncultured Thiobacillus sp.
GATGCAGCATGCCCAGATCGCTGGACAGGTTCAGCCGCAAGGTGTCCGCCGCCGCCTGCGTGGCTTTGAGTCTTTCCACGGATTCATCGACGCGGGCGAGCGTCTTGCCCCCCAGGGGGATTTCCAGGTTCAGGGAGATCTGGTTGGAACGCTGCGTGTCACTGATGGCGACGGGCGAGATGCTGGCGTCGAGCCGGCGATTCAGTTCCAGGTCCAGGCTGGGCCAGTAGGCCCCGCGCGCCGCGGAAACCTCGGCGCCGCGGGCGGCGACCCGACGCGCGCTCGCGCGCAGGCGGGGATTCTCGCTTTCCAGCAGGGTCTGGAGTTGTTCCAGGCCGCGGGCCTGTTCCGGAGCCTCCAGCCAGGGCGACGAGAGGTTGGCCGGGGGCTGGCCGGTGAGTTGGCGAAAACGGTACTCGCTGCCGCCCAGTTGGCCTCGCAGCGCGCTTCGTTGCGCGCGGATGCGGATCAGGTCGGAATCGATCTGGTCGAGATCGGCCGCCGAGACCCTGCCCGCGTCCACCCGTTTCTTCACGGATTCGCGCAATGACATGAACTCTCGGATCAGGGTGTCCGCGAGTTCCAGGCGTTGGCGCAGGCGGACCAGTTCGGCATACAACTCGGTGACTTCCAGCGCGATGCGCTCATGGGCGTCATCGATATCGGCCGCCGCCGCCTCCTGGTTGAGACCGGCGGCACGCAGGCGGTTGCTGTCGATGCGACCGTTGAAGAGGTTCCAGCGCAGCATGGCGTTGGTCCGGCGTAGTGAGCGGTCGCGGGGAAGGCCGTTATCCACATCGACGGCATCCGCGTGGCGATAGTTGAGGCCGAGCGTGGGCAGAAAGTCCGAGCGGACCTGGCGGGCCTGCGCATTCGCCGCCTCGAGCAGGGCCTGCGAGGACTGGATGTCCGGATGCCGCCGCAGGACCTGCTCGACCACGGCGGGCAAGGGAGCGGCGCCGAGCGGGGCGCTGAACAGGAAAGCGAGCAAGGGCAGCGCCATGAACCCGACCGGCAGCCTCCAGGGGGTAAGGATGCGATCCACTCAGCGCTCCCTCAAGGACTTGTCCAGCGTCTTCACCACGGGTTTCAACAGGTATTCCATCAAGGTCCGCTTGCCGGTGATGATGCTGGCATCGGCGCCCATGCCGGGCGAGATGGCAAGGCGTTCCGAGGCCTCGCCGAGATAGTTGTGCTCGGTCTCCAGGATGACCTCGAAGTAGGACTCCTGCCGCTCCTTGTCCAGCAAGGCATCGGCGCCGACCCGCTTCACCTGGCCGGGCAGGGTGCCGAAGATCGACGAGTCATAGGCGCTGATGCGGATCTTGGCCACTTGGCCAGGATGGATGAAGGCGATGTCGGCGGGCTTGACGCGGACGCTGACTTGCAGCCTGTCCTCCGCCGGCACGATTTCCATCAGGGTCTGCCCGGCCTGCGCGACGCCGCCGACGGTGGTCAGCAGCAGACGGTTGACGACGCCATCCATCGGTGCCCGCAACTCGCGGCGGTCGACGCGGTCGGCCTGGGCGGTGATCTGCTGTGAGGTGGTCGCCGCCTTCAGTTCGAGTTCGCTGCGCTCGCGGCTGGCCTCCGCGATGAAGCGGGAATCGGCTTCCGCCAGGCGGGATCGGGCTTCCTGGATGGCGGCCTGTAGGCGTTGCACGGAGACCCGCGCCGCCTCCAGGTCGCCCTTCAGGCTGGACAGACGTTGCTTCGCGGCCAGGTAATCGGAACGGGCACCGGCGCCCTGTTTCATCAGTTTGTCTTCCATGGCCAGGCTTTCCCGCGCGTCGAGCATCAGGTCTTCCATGGTCGAGATGCGTGTGCGCGTCTCGGCCAGTTCCTGTTCACGCTGGGTGAGTTGCTTTTTCAGGGTTTCGCCGGCGTTTTCCCGGTCCAGCTTGCGCGAGCGCCACAGCGCCTGCTGCTCGGCGACCCGCTGCGGCGCGGCCTCCATCAATTCCTTGGCAAAAACAGGTGCCCGCCCGTGGATTTCCGCGTCCAGGCGGGCCAGGGCCGCGCGGGTGCCCCAGAAGGTCTGGCGCGATTCGCCCAGGTCGGAGTTGAACTGGAGATTCTCCAGGCGCGCCAGGAGGTCGCCGGCCTTCACCGACTGGCCTTCCTTCACCGCGATGGTCTGGATGATGCCGCCCTCCATGCTCTGGATCTCCTGCACCCTGCTGCTGGGAATCACCTTGCCGTTGGCCTGCACCGAGATGTCCAGATGCGCCCAGGACATCCAGACCGCGGCGAACAGCAGGAATGCGGCGAGGCTGCCGACCAGGGCATAGACCGCGCGGCGGGGACCGCGCTCATGATCGGGATGCGGGTTCTGGCTCATGCCGGGGTCTCCATCACGTTCTTCGCGCCCTGCAACTGCTTGAGCACCGCGTCACGAGGGCCGTCCAGCACCACGCGCCCCTGGTCCATCACCACCAGACGATCGACCAGCGGCAGCATGGCGGTACGGTGCGTCACCAGCAGCAGGGTGACATTGGTCAGGCGGCGCAGGTTCTGGATCAGCATCTGCTCGGTGGCGGGGTCCATCATGCTGGTCGGTTCGTCCAGCAACAGCACATTGGGCTGGTGCGAGACCGCGCGGGCGATGCAGACCGCCTGGCGCTGGCCACCGGAGATCCGCTCCCCGCGCTCGCCCACCTGGGTGCCGAGGCCGTTCGGCATCTGCGCCAGGGTTTCCTCCAGACATGCGAAGCGGATGGCGCCCAGCAATTGCTCGTCGGAGACGTCGGTGGCGCCGAGGAGGATGTTCTCCCGGATGTCGCCGTGGAACAGCACGGTGTCCTGAGGCACGTAGCCGATGCGGCGGCGCAGGCTCAGGGGCTCGATCTGGCCCACCGAGAGGCCGTCGATCAGCACCGTTCCCTGTTCCGGACCATAGAGATTGACCAGCATGCGCAGCAATGTGCTCTTGCCGGACCCGATCCGGCCGATGAAGCCGACCTTTTCCCCCGGAGCGATCTTCAGGTTCAGGCCCTTGAGCAGGGGCGGCGACTCCGGGTAGGCGAAGTGGACATCACGGAATTCGATCTGTCCGCGCAGCCCGGAGACATGCAGGCTGTTCACCTGCTCGTCGACCGGCGAGGCCATCACCTTGTCCAGCGCGGTCAGCGCGAGCTTGGTCTGTTCATAGCGGATGATCAGGCCGGCGATCTGTCCCGCCGGCGCCATCGCCCGCGACGCCAGCATGGAGACCGCGATCAACTGGCCCATGGTCAGTTCGCCATCGGCGATCATCAGGGCGCCGAAGACGATCAATAGCACGGTGGTCAACCCGGTCAGGGAGGCCGAGAGATTGGTGCCGAAGGTGGACCACTCGCGCATGCGTACCGCGTTCTCGGCAATCCTCACCGTCAGCATTTCCCATTTCCGTCGCGACCAGGCATCCGCGCCCTGGCCTTTCACGGTATCGAGCCCGTTCATGGTCTCGAACAGATGCGCGGTGCGCTGCGCGGTCTCTTTCATGTTTTCGTTCAGCACGCGGCCGATGGGACGGCGCAGCAGCAGGGCCGAGATCAGGATGATCGGCACCATCACCAGCGGCACCATCGCCAGCCAGCCGCCCACCAGGGCAATCACCCCTATGTAGAACAGCATGAAGGGCAGGTCGCCGAGCAGGGTGAGCGTGGTGGAGGTGAAGAACTCGCGTACCGATTCGAAATCGCGCACCACGTTGGCCAGCACGCCGCCGGACGCGGGCCGCGAGGCGGCGCGCAGCCTCAGGCTATGGGCAAAGATGTGCGAGGACATGGCGACATCGGCGCGGCGCCCGGCCGCTTCGAGCAAGTAGCTGCGCAACATCTTGATGATCAGGTCGAAGACCGTGACCACCACCACCGCCGTGGTCAGCACCCACAGGCTGTCCAGGGCGTTGTTGGGTACCACGCGGTCATATACCGCCATGGTGAAGAAGGGAATCACCGCGCCAAACAGATTCACCACCGCCGTGGCAAGCAGTGCCCAGCCATAGATCGCGCGGTTTTCCAGAAATACATCCCAGAACCAGCGGCGCGGGTGTGCCTTCTGATAGAGCAGGCTGCGGGCATCGAAGTAGAACACCGGGCGCGCGTAATACCAGTTGGCGTCCGCGTACTCCGCCGCCACCGTGGCCGTCGGCAGCCAGGTCAGGCCGTCGATGCCCGCCTGCGCGCATTCGAGGCGGTCATCCTCCTTCTTCAGAATCACCAGGGCTTCCCCCGTTGGCGTCAGCGCCAGCGCCGGCAGCGCGGCGTTGCGCAAACGCTCCGGGGCGTCCTTGCACGGCGTCAGGCTCAGCCCCGCGCGTGCCGCGCATTCCATCAGTTCAGCCTGGGTGATTCTTCCCTCGGGCAAGGGCACGCCGGCAACGATCTGGCCCGGATCGATGCCGCGACCAAAGAAGCGCGCAAGGAATAACAAACGGTCCAGGGTGGCATCGAGGGCGGGATTGCCGGGAGATTCTGAAACGGCGAGTTCTGGAGTCGCGGTCATGGAAAAGAGGGGGCAAGGATGGGATGTGTCTTGCGGCAGGATGATCAGTGCACAAGTCGTGGGTGGCCGCATTAGAACATGCGGCAAGCCGCCGCGTGTTCAGGTTCGTCCCCGTTGTGAGGGACATCACATTTATCAATGCAGGGCATAGACGAAATATCGCCAGTGGTGTCGACAAATCGTCGATCCGCCTGGCGTGAAAGTTATCCACAGGCGAAGCGATTGAATTCACAGGGAAAGCTTGTGTCGGTATTGTTTACACTTTGGATGGGATTCTCAACAACCTACGTCAGACGCGCTTTTTTCGGCGCGTCCAGGTGTCAGGTCTTTTTACAACGCTTGGCCGTGGCATGTCCCTTGCGTTTAAACAGCGCAGGAAGTTCTGCGTACTTTCATTTTTTCACTTAAGGGGAATTCCATGCGTACTCTGCTTTCGATCGCCGTCCTGATGTCCGCCGCCGTGCCGGCTTTGGCGCTGCCCACGAATCCCGTTCCCGAGCCCGAGTCCCTGGCGCTGCTGGCCATTGGCGCGCTGGGTCTGGTTCTGGCTCGCCGCCGCAAGTAATGAACGAGAAGCCATCCACTGGATGGCTTCTTTTTTTATTTCGGCGCCCAGGAGCGCAGTTCTATGTGTCTTGATTCCGCCGGTCATCCCGCTGTGTCAGGAAATATATACCTGTGCTTTTCGCACAATCCGTTTCGTCGAATAGCCACATTGACCATAACCAATCACATTTCGTGGAGAAGTGAATCATGAGCCAGCCATTGATCACGATTTATCTTGCGCTGTATCCGGGTCTCAAGATGGAGCCGAGCATGTTGGATGTCTATGTCACATCCGACTCGTTCCTGAATCCGGCCTATCCCAACGCGCCTGGAACGCTGTATGACGGCTGGTGTCTCGATCCGTACGTCGATATCACTACATCGACGGGCTATACGGCGTACGTCTACTCCACGACCGAGTTGGATGTGCTGCAGGCGGGGGTGCCCACTCTCGGTAATCCGAATGGATTCCTCGGTAATCTTGATTCCATCAACTGGCTGCTGAACTGGTATGACGGAACCAATGCCGGAATCACATGGCAGGAAGTCCAGGCCACCATCTGGAAACTGATGGGCGAGGACTGGACCAAGTTCAGTTCTTTCCTGGGTGCTGTCGATGTGCTGGATATCGACACCATGTATAACGCCGCGCTGTCGAATGACGGCTTCATGCCGGTTTGGGGCCAGAAAATCGGCGTCGTATTGGATCCCATCGCGGCGAATGGAACACACCAGCAGCCGCTCATCATTGAAACGAATGTCGCCAAACTCGGTGATTTTGTCTGGCACGACCTCAATGCCGATGGTATTCAGAACGATGGAATTGGAACGGGCATCGCGGGTGTAACGGTCAATCTGGTACGCGATCTGAATAATGATGGCGACTTCGACGACGCGAACGAAATCCTGGCCACGACGACGACCGATGGCAACGGCTACTATGCTTTCGATAGTCTGACCCCGGGGTTGAACTATCAGGTCAAGTTCACGATGCCCGCCGGATTTGACGCGGTCAGCCCGCGCCAGTCCGATGCCAATCCGGCATCCGGCGCGAATAGTGATGGCCTGGTTTCCAATGTCATCACGCTGGGATCGGGTGAATACAACCAAACCATAGACGCAGGCTTCTATAAGACCGCCAGCCTGGGCGACTACGTCTGGGTGGACGCCAACAACGACGGCCAGCAGAACGACGGCGTGGCGAGCGGCCTGAACGGCGTCACGGTCAACCTGAAGGACGGCAACGGCAACACCCTCGCCACCACCACCACGGCCAACGACGTCAACGGCAACCCCGGTTACTACCTGTTCAGCGACCTGATCCCCGGCGACTACCAGGTTGAATTCATCAAGCCCGCCGGCTACGCCTTCGCCCAGCGGGACCAGGGCGCGGACGGCAGCGACAGCGACGCCGACACCAGCACCGGCAAGACCATCGTCACCACGCTGACCAGTGGCGAGAACGACCTCTCCTGGGACGCCGGCCTGGTCAAGCTGGCCAGCCTGGGCGACCGGGTCTGGGAAGACA
>CAZONS010000012.1:6662-22818 GCA_964581195.1 uncultured Thiobacillus sp.
TGGGACGCCGGCCTGGTCAAGCTGGCCAGCCTGGGCGACCGGGTCTGGGAAGACACGAACGCCAACGGCGTGCAGGACACCGGCGAGAACGGCATCGCGGGGGTCACGGTCAAGCTGTACGACTGCGCCAGCAACGCCCTGCTCGACACCACCAGCACCGACGTCAACGGCAACTACCAATTCAGCGGCCTGATGCCTGGCGTGTACCACGTTGAATTCGTCGCCCCCAGCGGCTACGTCTACAGCGCGCAGGACGTCACGGCGGAAGCGCTCGGCACCGACAGCGACGCCAACGGCGCCGGCATCACCGCCTGCTACACCGTGAACAGCGGCGACAGCATCGACACCGTCGACGCCGGCCTGTATCAAAAGGCCAGCCTGGGCGACTACGTCTGGGTGGACGCCAACAACGACGGCCAGCAGAACGACGGCGTGGCGAGCGGCCTGAACGGCGTCACGGTCAACCTGAAGGACGGCAACGGCAACACCCTCGCCACCACCACCACGGCCAACGACGTCAACGGCAACCCCGGTTACTACCTGTTCAGCGACCTGATCCCCGGCGACTACCAGGTTGAATTCATCAAGCCCGCCGGCTACGCCTTCGCCCAGCGGGACCAGGGCGCGGACGGCAGCGACAGCGACGCCGACACCAGCACCGGCAAGACCATCGTCACCACGCTGACCAGTGGCGAGAACGACCTCTCCTGGGACGCCGGCCTGGTCAAGCTGGCCAGCCTGGGCGACCGGGTCTGGGAAGACAGCAACGGTAACGGCAAGCAGGATGATGGCGAACCCGGCATCGGCGGCGTCAAGGTCACCCTGGTCAACTGCGCGACCAACGCCATTGTCGCCACCACCACCACGGCGGATGGCACGGGCGCCGACCCGATCGGCTGGTACAACTTCGCCGGCATCCCGCCTGGCACCTACCACGTCGTGTTCGAGACCCCGACTGGCTACGTGCAAACCACTGCCAACGTCGGCGACGACACCCGCGACAACGATGCCGTGAACGGCGTCACCGGCTGCTACACCCTCAACAGCGGCGACACCAACACCACGGTGGATGCCGGCTTCTACAAGACCGCCAGCCTGGGCGACCGTCTCTGGGTCGATACGAACGGCGACGGCGTGCAGAACGATGGCGCCACCGGCATCAGCGGCCAGACCATCACCCTGATCGGCGGCGGCGCCGACGGCCTGATTGCCACGGCGGGCGACAACACCACCGCGACCACCACCACCGGCGCCGACGGCTACTACCAGTTCGCGGGCCTGATCCCGGGCGTCGAATACCAGGTCCAGTTCAGCAAGCCCGCCGGCACGGTATTCACCGGCCAGGATCTGGGCGGCAACGATATGCTGGACTCCGACGTCGACGCGACGGGCCTCTCCCAGATCGTCACGCTCACCTCCGGAGAACACAACCCGACCCTCGACGCCGGCATCTATGCGCCCAATATCGGCATCGATATCGAGAAATACGTTCGCGGCGAATACACCAACGGCAGCAATGTCGGTGGCGAGGGCCTGACCCCGGGTTATTGGAAGAACCACACCTCCGGCAAGAAGGGCCAGCCCAGCGAATGGGAGAAGACCGGCTTCAGCCCGAGCGACAGCTATGAGTCCGTCTTCGGCGTCGACGTGCCGGGTTCGCCGACCTTGCTCGACGCGCTCAAGGCCAAGGGCGGCGACATCAACGCGCTGATGCGGCATTCCACGGCGGCTCTTCTGAACGCCTCTCACGGCTATGTCGACTATCTGTACAGCGCGGCCGAAGTCATCGCCATGACCCAGGCGGCGATCGCAAGCGCCAATTACGAGCCGACCAAGGATCTGTTCGATGCCCAGAACAACATGGGCGCGGATCTGACCACGCCGGCGACCACGACGACCACCGTCGTCACCGACTGGTTCGACGCCGACACCCCGACCGGCCCCTACATCCCCGTCGGCGGCGAGGCGCAGTTCAAGTACGAGATCACCAATACCGGTGATGTGGCGCTGAGCAACATCGTCGTCACCGACGATCGGATCGCAAGCCTCACGTTCGTGGGCGGCGATACCGACAACGACGGCATGCTCGACGTCGGCGAAATCTGGATCTATACCGCCAGTGAAACCGTGACGACGCCGGGGCTGCACACCAACATCGGCACCGCGACCGGCGTGAATGCCGTGACCGGCACCCGCGTCACCGATACCGACGCGGCGAACTACACGACCTCGGAGCTGATCGCCAGCATCGGCGACCGCGTCTGGCTGGACGCCAACGCCAACGGCATCCAGGACCTCGGCGAGGCGGGCATCGAGGGCGTCACCGTGAATCTGCTCGATTCCGTCGGCGCGCTCATCGCCAGCACGCTGACCGATACCGACGGCGAGTACCTGTTCGAGGACCTCACCCCCGGCGATTACATGGTGGAAGTGGTCACGCCCGCCGGTTATCACGTCACCGCGAAGGATGCTGGCGGCAACGACGCCAAGGACAGCGACATCGATGCGCTGACCGGCCGCACCATCGTCACCACCCTGAGCGGCGGCGAATACGACATGACCTGGGACGCCGGCCTGTATCAGAAAGCCAGCATCGGCGACCGCGTCTGGCTGGATTGCGACGGCGACGGCATCCAGGACGCGAACGAAGTGGGCCTGGGTGGCGTCACGGTGAAGCTGCTGAATGGCGCGGGCAGCGTGGTCGGCAGCACCACCACCGACTTCCAGGGCAACTACCTGTTCAGCGACCTCACCCCCGGCGACTACGCCATCCAGGTGGTGGCGCCGAGCGGCTACGGCATCACCGCCCGCGACCAGGGTGGCAATGACGCGCTGGATTCCGACATCGACCCGACCACCGGCAAGACCATCGTCACCACGCTGACTTCCGGCGAGAACGACATGAGCTGGGACGCGGGCCTGACCACCACCGGCGTCTGCGTCGACCTCGACCTCACCAGTAACAGCAACGTCGGCAGCGGCGCCGGCAACATCCGCACCATCAGCCAGAACGGCCTGGTGGCGCACGCCAGCGCCTTCAGCCGCACCGACAGCGGCGGCGTCTGGGCCTCGGCCTACCTGGGCAGCTACAGCGGCGGCCTCGGCGTCACCGATACCGGCGAGGACGGCGGCAGCCCCAGCCACGCCGTGGACAACGTCGGCGGCCGTGACAACTACGTGCTGTTCGAGTTCAACCAGATCGTCTCCCTGGACAAGGCCTACCTGGGCTGGGTCTCCGGCGACAGCGACATCCAGATCTGGATCGGCAACGCCAACGACCCGTTCAACAACCACCTGAACCTGTCCGACGCTTTGTTGAACGGCATGTTCACCGAAGTGAACACCACCACCTCCGGCAGCGCCCGCTGGGCGGACGTGAACGCCGGTGATTACCTCGGCAACGTCATCATCATCGCCGCCGACACCACCGACATGACGCCGGAGGACTACTTCAAGATCCAGACCCTGTCGGTCTGCACCCCGGCCTGCGGCCTCACCGCCAGCATCGGCGACAAGGTCTGGCTGGACAGCAACGGCAACGGCGTGCAGGACAGCGGCGAGGCGGGTGTCGGCGGCGTCAGCGTCAAGCTGCTGAACGCGTCCGGCGCGGTGCTGGCCACCACGACCACGGACGGCAATGGCAACTACCTGTTCAGCGACCTCACCCCCGGCGACTATGCCGTGCAGGTGGTGGCGCCTAGCGGCTACACCCTTACCGCCAAGGATCAGGGCGGCAACGACGCCACCGATTCCGACTTCGATCCGACCACCGGCAAGACCATCGTCACCACGCTGACCGGCGGCGAGAACGACATGAGCTGGGACGCGGGCCTGAAGCAGATCGTCACCAAGGCACGCCTCGGCGACACCGTCTGGGAGGACATGAACTACAACGGCATCCAGGATGCCGGTGAAGCGGGCATTTCCGGCGTCAAGGTGTATCTGCGCAACACGGCCGGCACGATCCTGAAGACCACCTACACCGACAGCCAGGGCAAGTATGGCTTCGATGTGGATGCCGGCACCTATCAGGTCCAGGTGGTCAAGCCCAGCGGCTATTACGTCACCAAGCAGAATCAGGGCAGCAACGACGGCGTCGACTCCGACATCAACAGCTCGGGCTACACCGGCCTGTACACGGTCAGCGCCGGCCAGCAGAACCTGACGGTCGATGCCGGCCTGTACAAGAAGGCCAGCGTCGGCGACAAGGTGTGGGACGACATGAACCACAACAACCTGCAGGATGCCAGCGAACCGGGCATAGCCGGCATCAAGGTCACCCTGAAGACCGCGGCTGGAACCACCGTCGCCAGCACCACCACGGACAGCAGCGGCAATTACAAGTTCGCCAACCTCAACCCGGGCGACTACTACCTGGTGTTCGATAAAACCAACGTCATGCACTACAACTATGGCGCCTGGTACAACATGAGCACCTGGAAGTGGGCGGTGAAGGACGCCGGCAGCAACGATGCCATCGATTCCGATGTCACCGGCGATGCCAAGTCCACCACCAACGTCACCCGGACCAGCACGTTCAATCTCTCCTCCGGCGAGAACGACATGAGCTGGGATGCGGGCATCACACCGATCGCCATCGATCTCAATGGCGACGGCATTCAGACCGTCTCGCGCGCCAACTCGACGGGTGGTTTCGATCTGCTCGGCAACGGCAAGTCAATTCAGTCCGGCTGGCTGTCCGGCGAAGACGGTTTCCTCGCGGTGGATCGCAACGGCAACGGCCGTATCGATGACATCAACGAACTGTTCGGCGGCAACAACAAGGGTGACGGCTACGCCAAGCTCGCCGCTTTCGACAGCAACGGCGATGGCGTGGTGGATGCCAATGACGCCGCCTTCGCCGATCTGCGCGTGTGGAAGGATGCCAATGGCAATCACCAGACCGACGCCGGCGAACTGCTGACGCTGGACGAGGCCGGCGTCGCCAGCCTCAGCCTGGCCTACCAGGCCGTGCCGCTGATGGATGGCAACGGCAACCTGCACCTGGAGCGCGGCAGCGCGACGCTGGCGGATGGCACCGAGGTCGACATGACCGACATCTACTTCGGCATCTCCGCGGCCGACGTGGCCGATGCCGGCATCGAATTGCCTTCCCTGGCCGATCTGCTGTCCGACGGCGGCAGCCTCGACGGTCTGGTGGGGGGGGGCGTCGCCGATGCTGGCGCCGGTCGAGTGCGCCGCCAACGATGCCTGTGGCGGCAGCGGCCTGGAGGCAATGAAGCAGTTGGCCGATCTGATCGACCAGCAGGCGGCTTATGCCTGATGGCGGCGGCGCCGGGGAGCGATTTCCGGCGCCGTGATCGGAAGCGAAATGGGGCCGCGAGGCCCCATTTTTTTCTTTCTCGCTCCCACGCTCCAGCGTGGGAGCAAGTACCGACGCTCCAGCGTCGCGTTCGCCTGGACGCTGGAGCGTCCAAGACCTGCTCCCACGCTGGAGCGTGGGAGCCAGATGGATGGTGGTGATGCCGGGGATCGCTACTCGGAACCCTGATGGAAAGAGAAATGGGACCGCGAGGCCCCATTTTTCCTGTAGCGCCGGCGTCTCGCCGGCTTTCTCGCTCCCACGCTCCAGCGTGGGAGCAAGTACCGACGCTCCAGCGTCGCGTTCGCCTGGACGCTGGAGCGTCCAAGACCTGCTCCCACGCTGGAGCGTGGGAGCCAGATGGATGGTGGTGATGCCGGGGATCGCTACTCGGAACCCTGATGGAAAGAGAAATGGGACCGCGAGGCCCCATTTTTCCTGTAGCGCCGGCGTCTCGCCGGCTTTCTCGCTCCCACGCTCCAGCGTGGGAGCAAGTACCGACGCTCCAGCGTCGCGTTCGCCTGGACGCTGGAGCGTCCAAGACCTGCTCCCACGCTGGAGCGTGGGAGCGAGTGGGTCGGATGCCATAATCCGCCCCATTCCCGCAAAGTCTCTCGCCCATGCTGAACGCCCTCTGGATCGGCTTTTTCCTCACCGCCTTTGGCGCCGCCGTGATGCAGTACCTCGGTGGCGACCCGGGGGTGTTCGCGGCGGTGATGAAGGCGTCCTTCGATGCCGCCAGGACCGCCTTCGAGGTGGCGCTGGGGCTGACCGGGGTGATGTGTCTGTGGCTGGGGGTGATGAAGATCGGTGAGCGCGCCGGCTTTCTCGGGCTGCTCGGGCGCTGGCTGGCGCCGCTGTTCGCGCGCCTGTTCCCGGAAGTGCCGCGCGGCCATCCGGCGCTGGGATCGGTCACCATGAACATGGCGGCCAACATCCTGGGCCTGGACAACGCCGCCACGCCGATCGGCCTCAAGGCCATGCGCGAACTGCATGAACTGAACCCCGACAAGGATACGGCGAGCAATGCCCAGATCCTGTTCCTGGTGCTCAATGCTTCCTCGGTGACCCTGCTGCCGGTGACCATCTTCACCTACCGGGCGCAGATGGGCGCGGCCGACCCGACCGACGTGTTCATTCCCATCCTGATGGCTACCTACGCCTCGACCCTGGCGGGCTTCCTGTTCGTGGCGACGGTGCAGCGCATCCGCCTGGACGCGGTGGTGCTGGCCTGGCTGGGGGGGCTGACGGCGGTGGTGGGCGGCCTGGCCTGGCATTTCGCGCATCTGCCCGCCGTCGAGATGACCGCGCAATCGTCGTTGCTCAGTAATTTCCTGTTGCTGGCGCTGATCGTGATCTTCCTCATCGGCGCCGTGGTGAAAAGGGTGAATGCTTACGAGGCCTTCATCGAGGGCGCGAAGGAGGGCTTCAACACGGCGGTGACCATCATTCCCTATCTGGTCGCCATGCTGGTGGCCATCGCCATGCTGCGCGCCAGCGGCGCCCTGCCGGCCTTCGTCGAGGCGGTGCGCGCCGGGGTGCTGGCGCTGGGCTATGACGCGGCCTGGGTGGATGGCCTGCCGACCATCCTGATGAAGCCGCTGTCCGGTTCCGGCGCGCGGGCGATGATGGTGGAGACGATGCAGGTTTCCGGCGCCGACTCCTTCGCCGGTCGCCTGGCCAGCATCGTCCAGGGCAGCACCGAGACGACGTTCTATGTGCTGGCGGTGTACTTCGGCGCGGTCGGCATCAAGCGTGTGCGCCATGCCGTGGCCGGCGGCCTGGTGGCGGATCTGGGCGGATTCGTCGCGGCGGTGCTGGCGGCGTATCTATTCTTTGGTGTGTGAGCGTCAGGGTGCGCCGCGCGCACCGTTCGCGTCACTTTCGTTCTTTCCAGGAGACTCACATGAAACGTTGTGCATTGCTGCTGGCGCTGCTCGCCAGCCCGGTCCTGGCGGCCGATGTCGGGGTGTCGATCACGGTCGACGAACCCGGTTTCTACGGCCGTATCGACATCGGCAATCTGCCGGCACCCCGGGTGCTCTACCCAAAACCCATCGTGGTCAAGGCGGTGCCGGCAGCGAGGCCCGCGCCGCCGCTGTATCTGCGTGTGCCGCCCGGGCATGCCAAGCATTGGCGCAAGTATTGCCACAAATACGACGCCTGCAGACAACCGGTCTATTTCGTGCGCGACGACTGGTACAACGATGTGTACGTGCCGAGGAAACGCGATCGCCGCGACGCGGATCGCGGCGGCCATGGGAAAGGACATGACAAGGGTCACGGCAAAGACCGCGATTGATTCAGTGTGAAATCGGGCGGCGCCCGATTTCACGCCGTAACAAAGGAGACGAGGCATGTTGGCGCGTTTGCGTTCCCTGCTGCTCAAGACCCCCGTCAAGATCGCCCTCGGCCTGGTCGCGGCGTATTTCCTGTTCGCCTGGTTCGGCTTCGAGCCGCTGCTGAAGTGGGCGGCGCCCAAGTACATCGCCGACAAGAGTGGGCACACGCTCAGTCTGGCGGCGGCGAAATTCGACCCGCTGCGGCTGTCCGTCGATCTGCGCGGCCTGAAACTGGTGGAACCGGACGGGAAGCCCTTGTTGGCGTTCGAGAGGCTGTTCGTCGATTTCGACGCCGCCAGCCTGTTCAACCGGGCCTGGACCTTCGATGAGATCCGTTTGAGTTCGCCCGACGCGCGGGTGGAATTGCGCGCCGATGGCAGCCTCAACTGGAGCGCGTTGATCGAGGCCCTGAAAAGCGAGGATGAAGAGGAAGACAAGCCTCTGCCACGCCTCTTGGTCCGCGCCATCAGTGTGGAAAAAGGCCGGATCGCCTTCAGCGACCGCAAGGTGGATTTCAATACCACGCTGAATCCGCTCGATCTGACCCTGACCAATCTGTCCACGCTCCCGGACGACAAGGGGGCTTATACCCTGGCCGCCACCACCAAAATGGGCGCGCGCCTGCGCTGGAAGGGCGGGTTGACGCTGCAACCGTTGACGGCGAATGGCGAAATCGGCATCGACCAGTGGGCGCTTGCGCGCGCCTGGCCATACCTCGACGCCAAACTGAACATGGCGCCGCCGGCGGGAAGCGTTGCGCTGGCGCTGAATTACCGTCTTGCCTACGCCGACAAGAAATTGTCGCTGCTGCTGGACAGGATCGGGCTCGACCTGGATGGCCTGGTATTGCGCGGTAATGATGCCGACCATGACACGCTCGTCCTCGACAAGCTGACCTTGAGCGGCGGCGCTTTCGATCTGGAAAAGCGGCAGGTCGATCTCGGCAAGATCGCTCTGAGCGGCGGCAAGCTCGCCTTGCGGCGGGACAGGGCGGGGCGGCTGGACCTGCTGGACTGGCTGCCGCCGACCGCACCCGCATCAGCCCCGGCCCCGGAAGGAACAGCGCCGGGTTGGCGGGTGAATCTGGCGAAATTCAGCCTCAATGGGCTCGGCATCCAGTTCAACGACGCCGGTTTCGCCACGCCGCTCGACGCCGAGATCGGCAATCTCCAGTTGGGTTTCAGCGCCGACGCCGAGGTCGGCGGCACGTCAACCCGGGCGATTCTGGAAGGTCTGGGCGTGTCCCTGTCCGGCATCCGGCTGGTCTCGGGCAAGCAGCCGTTGTTTGTGCTGGGCGGCATCAACCTGGAAGGAGGGCAGGTCGATCTGGCGAAACGCGAGGCCCGCGCCGGCAAGCTGTCGCTGGCGAACGGCAAGCTCGATCTGGTGCGTGACGCGAGGGGGAATTTCGCGCTGCTTGAGGCATTCAAGCCGTCCCACGCTGGCGAAGCCCCTCACCCCCGACCCCTCTCCCGCCCGCGGGAGAGGGGTGTCGATCCTGCGTCCACGCCCGGCTGGCGCTACACGCTGGACCAGTTCGGTCTATCAGGCTTCCAGGTCGGTCTGCGCGACGAGAGCGTGCGGCCCGCCGGCGGCCTCACCCTGCAAGGCATCGAGGCGACGGCGAGCGGCCTCAGTGACAACCTGAAGGCGGCCGTGCCGGTGAAACTCGGCTTTCGAGTGAAGGAGGGCGGCCGCTTCCAGGTGGCCGGAAAGCTGATTCCCGAACGCCTGCGCGCCGACCTCAAGCTCAGGCTCGACGGCCTCGCCCTGGCGCCGGCGCAGCCCTGGCTGAGCCAGGCCGCCAACCTGACGCTGGCCTCCGGGCACGCCAGCACACAGGGCCGGGTGCGCTTCGACGGCAAGGCGCGCGGCGCCGGGCGTTTCGATTTCAAGGGCGGCTTCGCGGTCGACGACCTGCTGCTCAAGGAAAGCGAAACCGGCGAGCGTTTCCTGGCCTGGAAGCGCCTGGGCAGCGAGACGGTCGGCGCCACGCCGGCCGGTCTGGACATCGACGAACTCAAGCTCGATGCCTTGGGCGCCAAGCTGGTCATCTACCCGGACAAGACGGTCAACCTGAAGAAGGTCCTGCGGGCGGCGGAAGGCGGCAAAGAGGCTGTCGATGCCGGTAATGCAAAGGCCAGCTCGCCCGAGGCGACGCGGCCGGAGCCCGCCTTCCGCCTCAATATCGACCGTGTCCGCGTCGAGCATGGCGAGGTGGATTTCACCGACCTCTCCCTGGCCTTGCCCTTCGGCACCCGCATCCACGACTTCAAGGGCGCGGTGAATGGCATTTCCAGCCAGCCGGGCGCGGCGGCGGAACTGGAGCTGGACGGGCGGGTGGACGAATATGGTCTGGCGCGCGTGGTCGGGCAGATCGACCTGTTCGATCCCACCGGCTTCATGGACATCAAGACCGTGTTCCGCAATGTTGAAATGGCCAATCTCACGCCCTACACCGCCACTTTCGTGGGCCGCAGGATCGAATCCGGCAAGCTCTCGCTGGACCTGGAATACAAGATCAAGAAGCGCCAGTTGCTGGGCGAGAACCAGATCATCATGGACAGGCTGACCCTGGGCGAGCGCATCCAGAGTTCGACCGCGAAGGACCTGCCGCTGGACCTGGCCATCGCCATCCTGCAAGACAGCGACGGTCGCATCGACCTTGGCCTGCCGGTCTCCGGCAGCCTCGACGACCCGCAATTCAGCTACGGACGCATCATCTGGAAGGCCATCGGTAACATCCTCACCAAGATCGTCACCGCGCCGTTCCGGGCGCTGGCCGGCCTGTTCGGCGGCAATGGCGAGAAGCTTGAGCAGATCGGCTTCGAGGCCGGAGAAGCCAAGCTCACGCCGCCGGAGAAGGAGAAGTTCAAGCAGATCTCGAAGATTCTGAGCAAGCGCCCCGGCCTGGCGCTGACCGTGCATGGCGCCTGGTCCGCCGAGATCGACCGGCCGGTGATGAAGGAACGCCAACTGCGCCGCGCCGTGGTCGAGAAAATGGGCGTGAAACTGGCGCCGGACGAGGATGCCGGCCCCATTTCCACCGCCCATCCCAAGGCGCAAACCGCCCTGGAGGCGCTGTACGCCGCGCGCTTCGGCAAGGACGACTGGCAGACGCTGCAAGCCAGGTGGTATCAGGCCAATCCCGAGAAGAAGCGGGAAGGCGGTGTGGGCAAGATGCTGTCGCGCCTGAATGGACTGCTCAGGCCCGAGGCGCCGCTCTCGGAGGCCGACCTCGGCGCGCTCAAGGGCGCCGACCTCCACGCCATGCTTTATGCGCGCCTGCTCGACCAGGAAGCGGTCGGCGACGCGACCTTGCAGGCGCTGGCCGAGCGGCGGGCACGGGCGATCGTGGGCGGCCTCGTCCAAGCCGGCGCGCCGAGCGAGCGCGTCCATGCGGCGGCGATCGTGGCGTTCCACGGCGAAGGCAAGGAAGTGCCCGCGAAGCTGGAACTGGGGGTGGCGGCGAAACCTTGAAGGGCGATGGCCTTGGGTCAACCGCCTTGGCGCGCCCGGGCGATCGTGGTTCAGGGTTCAACCGAGATTCCCCATTAGCCACAGCAGGTCCGTAGCATGGGCGTCCTTCCGATCAGGCCTATGAAGCAGGCGGGACGCCCGCGCTACATGTGGGCCTTCGGCCATTCATCGCAGACCATCCTCTGTTCAGCCCCACGCTACGGGGGGCGACGTATGTGGCCCGGTCCGGCGGTGGCCAAGAAAAAAGCCCGCTGGCGCGGGCTTTCTTGACGGGGGCGGTGCCGTTTACAACACCATGCCCGGGTTGTTGCCCATGCCGATGACCTTGGGCTGGTTGAGGTTGACCTGCTTGACCACCTTTACGTCGCGCAGGTACTCGGCCACCACTTCCCAGATCGGCGCGCCGGTCGCGCCTTCGCCAACCGGGGCCCAGCCCGCGACCTTGTACTTCTTGTTGGGGTCGACCGCCTTGCCCTTGAGCATCATGTCGCCGATGCGATGGCCGATCTTGGCGTTGGGCGCGACGCTGTACTGGACGCCACCGACGCGGACCATGTCGCCGCCCTGCTGGTAGTAGGGGTCGTCGTTGAACAGGTTGTCGCAGACGTCTTCCATGATGGTCTTGATGGTGGCGCCGGTCATCTCGTTCAAGGAGGTCTGCGGGTAGGTGATCGCTACCTGGTCCATCAGTTGTTCCATGGTGATGACATCGCCCGGCAGCAGGCTGGTACCCCAGCGGAAGCCCGGAGAGAAGGCGGCGTCGGCGCCCTTCACCTTCATCAGCGCGTCGCAGATCAACTGGTCGTAGGTGCCGTTGAAGTTGCCGCGGCGATACAACAGGTCCTCGGTGACGGCCAGTTTCTCGCCCAGGGCGGCCTCGTAGGGCGCGCGGATCTTGGTGATCAGCGCGTCCATCTTCCTGTCGGCGGCGAGCAGGTTGGAGAACACCGGCACCAGGCGGTATTTCCAGCCCTGGACCTTGCCGTTCTTGACGTCGAAGTCCATGACGCCGAGGAACTTGCCGTTGGAGCCGGCGTTGGTGACCAGGGTCGTGCCCTTGGCGTTCTTGACCTGGATCGGTTGCGGCACGCCGTCGTGGGTGTGGCCGCCGAAGATGGCGTCGATTCCGGTGACGCGGCTGGCCATCTTGAGGTCGACGTCCATGCCGTTGTGCGACAGGACCACGACCACCTGGGCGCCCTTGCCGCGGGCTTCATCGACGAATTTCTGCATGCTGTCGTCGCGAATGCCGAAGGACCAGTCGGGGATCATCCAGCGGGGGTTGGCCACCGGGGTGTAGGGGAAGGCCTGGCCGATGATGGCGACCTGGACGCCATTGATGTCCTTGATGACGTAAGGCTTGAACACCTGGTCGCCGAAGTCGTTGGTGACCACGTTCTGGGCGACGAAATCGACACCGGCCTTCCTGAAGTCGCCGTTGACGATCTCCTGGACGCGCTCGGCGCCCAGGGTCATTTCCCAGTGCGGGGTCATGACGTTGACGCCCAGCGCGATACAGGCATCGACCATGTCCTGAGCCTTGGTCCACAGCGCGGTGGCGGAACCCTGCCAGGTGTCGCCACCGTCGAGCAGGAGAGAGCCGGGGCGGGAGGCGCGGACCTTGTCGACCAGGGTTTTCAGGTGGGCGAAGCCGCCGACCTTGCCGTAGGTGCGGGCGGCGGCGGTGAAGTCGATATAGGTGAAGGCGTGGGCATCGATGCCACCGGGCTTGATGTTGTAGGCGCGGAGCAGATGCTCGCCGACCAGGTGCGGCACCTTGCCGACGGCACCGGCGACACCCAGGTTGACGTTGGGTTCGCGGAAATAGATGGGCTTCAACTGCGCGTGGCAGTCGGTCATGTGCATCAGCGAGACATTGCCGAAGGTGGGAATGTCGTAATAGTTGGCGGGAACGTTGCCGGCCAGGGCCTGACGGCTATCCAGAGCAAAACCACCGGCGGCGGCGGCGGCGAGGATTTGCAGAAATTCGCGGCGATTCATGGACATGGGTGGGTCTCCGGTGGGGTCGCTAAGCAGCCGGCATTGTTGCGGCGCGGGTGCGGCCGGTAAATGGTAGTGATGGGCCAGTTCGGTTAGTCCAAATGAAAATCCGGGCTAGTTGCCCGGATTTTCAAAGACGTTCCCAGCAAGATTACTTGCGGAACACGGAGGACTTCATTTCCAGCCCGTTACTCATGTAGGAGTGGAAATACTCCAGGTTGTTGTAACGGGTGCTGCCGGCCTTGTCACTGACGTGACGCACGTTCTTCTGGCAGCCTTCATAACGCTTCTGCAGCGTGGTCAGATTCTCGCCCGCGCGGAATGCGGGCCAGTGGGTGGTCTGGCCGACGACGGGAGAGAGGATCTCCGAACGGATGCGGATACCGGCGTTGTCGACGTGGCAGCTGCCGCAGGAGAAGTTGAGCTGGCCGGCACGGCTGTAGAAGGTCTTCTTGCCGTCCTCATAGGCCTTCATCGCGCCCGCGCCTTCGACCTTGATGTTCATCTTCATGCCGTCCGACAGCGTGCGCATATAAGCGGTGAGCAGGCCCATGGTCTTGGGGTCGGCGTTTTTATAGGCTTCCTCGCCGTTGGCGACGCGGCAATCGTTGATGGCGTCTTCCAGCGTCACCACCTTGCCCTTGGCGTTGTCGAAGATCGGGTAGTCGCCAGCGATCATCTTGCCACCGTTGGGCAGGCAGTCGGCGTAGGTCTTGCCGCTCTTGAGCGGGGTCTTCCACATCTTCTCGCCCTTCTCCAGTTCCCCCATATAGGGCGGGAACTCCATGATGCTGTCGTATTGCGACTTGGCATCGGGGTCGAATGCTAGTGCGCCAAGGACGTAGTCCTCGGTCTTCAGATCGGGGTACTTGTTCTTGAAGTAGTTGACTACCTTCAGCCGGTCTTCTTCAGGGCCTGCGTTGGCGGTGACCGAACCCATCAGGATGCCGAGGCTGGCCATTGCGATGAGGGAGTGTTTTGCGATTTTCTTCATGCCATTCTCCAGTTGTCGTGATGGGGGTTACAGGCCGTAGAGGAAGTCGACGACCTTGTCGATTTCTTCTTCGGTCAGCACCTGATGCTTGCCCATCGGCGGCATGAAGGAACCCGGATTGGTCGCGGTGGCATCCCAGATCTTGGCGCGCAGCACGGCCTTGTCGGGGAAACGCGCCTGCATGGCGATCAGGGGCGGGCCACCCTCGCCGGGTTGCTCGGCGTCGGGCAGCGTGGGCATGCCGTGGCAAGCCAGGCAGTTGCCCTTGGAGCGGTTGAAGGCAATGTCCTTGCCGGTTTCGGCGGCGTAGGCCGAACTGGCGATCAGGGCGGCAAGCGCCCCTGTGATGATGGCAGCGGATTTCCGCATGTCGTCTCCTTCCTAGTGGTCGATGGCAAACTGACGCCGCTCGGCTTCCCCCGAACGAATGTCGCTCTTCAGCGGAGACAAAGAATAGGTGTGATAGGGGTCACCGCGCAACGCGAATTACTCTCGTTGGTACGATAAAAGGACGGCGAAAGTATGTTGCTACCAATGACACGGCCTTGCCGCTGGCCGTTCCATCGACGATTCATGCGGATATGGCTCGACTCATTTTTTGGCCTTGTCGGCTTGCTGCGCCCGTTTCATTTCACGCAGCCGGGCGTCGATGATCGAGAGGGTATAGAAATCGGCGCCCCCGGATTTCTGCGCCAGTTGCAGTTGTTCGATGGCCGCGCCCTGACGATCCTGCAAGGCATAGGACTCCGCCTGCGCCAGATGGGATTGCGTGAACTCGCCCAGAGCCTGATGCGCCTGTGCCAGTAGCGCGTACAGGCGGGCATCGGCCAGCCAGGTGCGTTGCTGTTCACCGACGAAGATGAGCGCTTCACGCGGCTTGCCGGCGGCCAGCAGGGCGGTGGCATAGAGATAGGTGAGCGGTCGATAACTGGCGTGACTGGACATGGCGCGGGCGAGTAGGTCGATGGCGCGCCCCGGTTGCCGCTCGTTCAGCGCCAGTTCCGCCTTCAGCGCCAGCACCATGGGTGAGGATTCCACACCGGGGTCCAGACGGGCCAGCGCCGCGCGCGCCCGCTCCGGCTTGCCCGCGCGCATGGCCGCGCGCGCCAGGCCATACCAGACCGCGGGCTCCGCCTTGGTCGTGGCTTGCGCTTCGAAGCGGCGCAGGGCGTCCGCGGCCTCGCCTTCGCTGGCCTGGATGCGCGCCCGCGCGAACTGGTATTCCAGGCTATCGGCGTGTTGTTTGTAGGGTAGTTGCGCCACCCGGTTCTGCATGTCGGCGATGCGCTGGTAGGTGAGCGGGTGGGTGCGCATATAGGCGGGCGCATTGTTCTCGTAGAGCCGTCCCTGGGCTTGCAGACGCTCGAAGAAGGTCACCATGCCTTGCGGGTCGAATCCGGCGCCGATCAGGATCTGCAGGCCGACGCGGTCCGCCTCGCTCTCGTTCGCGCGGGTGAAATTGAGCTGGTTCTGCAGATTCAGGGCCTGGCTGGTGGCGATGGCCGCTTCCGAGACCTGGCTGTTGGAGCGCGCGGCGAGGATGGCCACGGCCAGGGCGGCCAGGGTGGCGATGCCCATGAATTTCTGGTCGTCGACCATGCGCGCGATGTGATGTTGGGTCACGTGCGCGGTTTCGTGGGCCAGCACGCCGGCCAGTTCGGACTCGTTGCGTGTCGCGGAAATCAGGCCGGTGTTGACGCCGATATGGCCGCCGGGGAGGGCAAAGGCATTGATGGTGGCGTCGCGCACCGGGAAGTATGCGAAGCGCCGCTCGGCTTCCGGCGAGGCGGCCGCCAGCTTGTCGCCAAGCTGGCTCAGATAGTCCTCCAGCACGGGGTCATCGAGGTAATCCGCATCATCCCGAACCTGACGCATGATCTCGCGCCCGATCTGGACTTCCTGTGATTCGGACAGGGCCGTGCGGCTGGTGTCGCCCAGATCGGGCAGGCCGGCGGCGAGGCTGGATTGAATGCCGAAAACGAGCAGGAGGGCGGAGGCGATGACTTTCATGGCGGT
>CAZONS010000012.1:22828-24936 GCA_964581195.1 uncultured Thiobacillus sp.
CCCCGCCATGAGCGACTTTACACATTTTGACGAACAGGGCCGCGCCGTGATGGTGGGCGTGGGCGAGAAGACGGAAACCCGGCGCGTCGCCGTCGCCGGTGGCCGCATCCGCATGCGGCCGGAAACGTTTCGCATGATTCGCGATGGCGCCGCGAAAAAGGGCGATGTGATCGGCGTCGCGCGTCTGGCCGGTATCATGGCCAGCAAGCGCACCCCCGACCTGATTCCGTTGTGTCATCCCATCGCCCTTACCAAGGTGACATTGGATTTCACCCTGGATGAGGCCGCCTCGGCGGTCGATTGCGCGGCCACGGCGGAAACCGTCGGCCGCACCGGCGTCGAGATGGAGGCTCTCACCGCCGCCAGCGTCGCCCTCCTGACCATCTATGACATGTGCAAGGCGGTGGATCGCGGCATGGTCATCGAATCGGTACGCCTGCTGGAGAAACTCGGCGGCAAGTCGGGACATTGGCGCGCGCCAGACGACAAGCCTCTATGAAGACTGTAAAGTCTTTATAAACAATCTGTTATTGCAATACCCGAGTAGTTTGCTAAACATTAAGCAGGCCATAGAGGCCGTTTAGCCAACCAAAGGAGAATTGACATGCTGGACATCAACAAACTGGTCGCCGCGGAAACCATGGCGCCGTGCGATGCGGATGCCTATCTCAATGACCTGGATACCTGGAGCGAGGACATGGCGCGCAAGGCCGCGCAAGAAGAAGGCCTCGAGTTGAGCGATGCGCACATGGATGTGATCTGCTATCTGCGTGACCACTTCGCGGAATGCGGTCCGGAGGCCAACGCGCGCAGCCTGTTGCGCAACATGGAAGAGGCCTATGTCGAGCAGGGGGGGCGCAAATATCTGTATCAACTGTTTCCGCACGGCCCGGTCACCCAGGGGTGTCGCCTGGCGGGGCTGCCAACGCCGGCGGGGAATGCCGATCCATCCTTCGGCACCACCCACTAGGAGCCTGTAGGACTTTGGGCTCCGATAGCGAAAAGCGGCCGGCGCGGTCGATTTGCCGCCGACGATTCCAAAGTCCGACAGGCTCCCAGCCTGTCGTCTGGCCTGAAACGGCACTCTGGACGCCGCGAGCGTGGCCCCGAGCGGGGCCGTATTTCGTGGGGCAGGCGGTTACTTGATCCTGCCCATCGTCTTCATCACGACGCAAGGGTCGCCGGAAATCGGTGGGAGAGAAACGCCACGTTCCTTGGCGCGTTTGTCGAGCTCCAGGTTGTGGACGTTCATGAAAGTGCGGCACTCGTCCATCGATTTCATGTTGGGCAGCCTGGTGGCGTAGTCCTTGCGTTCCTGTGCGGTCATCAGTTCGGCGCCGCGCACGTTGTCACCGGATGCGTACCAGGGAAAGGCCAGTGCCTGACCCACGCAGAGCACCAAGGGGAGGAGGAGTAGCTGTTTTTTCATGATGTATGGGTTGTGTCTGCCTGAACGAAAATTGCCCCGGACGGAGCCGGGGCAATTGTACTAGCAGGTTTGGTATCAAACGCAGCCGGTCGGCTTTGGCGTGCCAGCGTAGCGGCCCGCTTGCTTGGCGGGGCCGTAGGGGAACAGGTCGAACAGGAATTTCTTGTCCCCCCATTCCGCGCCGAATTCTTCCTTCAGTCCCTTCTGCAGGATGCGCAGGTTGGGCGCGGTGCCGTATTCGTTGAAGTAATCACGCATGTAATGAATGATCTTCCAGTGATTCTCATCCAGGGTGAGCTTGTCCTGCGATGCCAGGAATTCGGCCACGTCCTCGGCCCAGTCACCCAGATTGGCCAGATAGCCTTCGGGGTCGGTTTCCACAATCCTGCCGTTGATTTCCAGATCCATGATGTTTCCTCTCTTTCACCAGGTTATTGCCGCGTGAGCGGGATGGCAGGCAGTCTACTAAACCCGACTTATTAGGTCAAGTATTATTGTTCTGGTTCCGGGTCTGAGAAAAGGATCAGGAAATAAACCTGGACCAGCCGGGCATCCTTGAACTCAGTCCGGCTGCAAGGGGGGATCGTTGATGCCGGCGTTCTGTTCCAGTGTGGTGGCGGATGCGACAAGGGCGTCTCGCGCGTCGTCACTCAACGAGGGTAATCCTTGCGCCACGGTG
>CAZONS010000013.1:0-24685 GCA_964581195.1 uncultured Thiobacillus sp.
ACCTGGGCCTTGCGGCGCGTTTCGTCTCCGGCTATCTGGTCCAACTCACCGCCGATGTGAAATCGCTCGACGGCCCTTCCGGCCCGGAAGCGGACTTCACCGACCTGCACGCCTGGGCCGAGGTCTACGTGCCCGGCGCCGGCTGGATCGGGCTCGACCCCACCTCCGGCCTCTTCGCCGGGGAGAACCACATCCCGCTGGCCTGCACGCCCGACCCGGTCAGCGCCGCGCCGGTGACCGGGGCCACCGACAAGTGCGAAGTCAGCTTCAGCTTCGAGAACAGCGTCACCCGCATCCACGAAGACCCGCGCGTGACCAAGCCCTACCGCGACGACCAGTGGGCCGCCATCGATGCCCTCGGCCGCGCGGTGGACGCGAAACTGCGGGCCTACGACGTACGTCTGACCATGGGCGGCGAGCCTACCTTCGTCTCCATCGACGACATGGAGTCGGCGCAATGGAACAGCGCCGCGCTGGGTCGACATAAGCTCGAACGCGCGCAGGATCTCTGGAATCGCCTCGGCCGCCATTTCGCGCCGAATGGTCTCAAGTTTTCCGGCCAGGGCAAGTGGTACCCGGGCGAACCGCTGCCGCGCTGGGCGCTGGGCATCTTCTGGCGCACCGATGGCGTGCCCTTGTGGAAGAACCCGACGCTGCTGGCCGAAGAGGGCAAGTCCTACGGTCACGGCACCGCCACCGCCGCGGCCTTCATGGAAGCGCTCTGCGGTCGGCTCGGCCTGCCCTACGCCTACATTCAGGCCGGTTACGAAGACGCCCTCCATTACCTGATGAAGGAAGCGGAATACCCGGTCAACATCGACCCGACCCAGGTCGATCTGAAAGACCCGCAGGAGCGGCGCAGCCTGGCGGCCAAGCTCTCGCGCGGTCTCGACGAGCCGGTGGGCTACGCCCTGCCCATCGCCTGGGACGACAGCGATCGCATCTGGACGAGCAGCCTCTGGACCTTCCGCCGCGGCCGCCTCTACCTCATCCCCGGCGATTCGCCGATGGGCTTGCGCCTGCCGCTGGACAGCCTGCCCTGGGTTGCCGAGTCGGAGCGCGAGACCCCATGGCCGCTGGACATGTTCGCGCCGCGCGGCGCGCTACCAGACGGCACGGGCGAAGTCGCGCAACGCTATTCGGTATTCCAGCAGGCGGAAAACCCGCACCCGGAAATCCAGGAACAGGCGCTGGCCGGCCAGCAAGGCGGCCCCGTCAAGGTCATCCACACCGCGCTCTGCGTGGAGGCGCGCGGTGGCGTCGTGCGCGTGTTCATGCCGCCGCTGTCCACCCTGGAGCAATACCTCGAACTCGCCGCCGCCATCGAGCACGTCGCCAGCCAGTTCGACACCCCGGTCATCCTGGAAGGCTATGAGCCTCCGCGCGACTGGCGCCTGCAACGCCTGATGGTCACCCCCGACCCCGGCGTCATCGAAGTCAACATCCACCCCGCGAGCAGTTGGGACGAATGGGTCGAGAACACCCGCGTGCTCTATGAGGAAGCCCGCCTGGCGCGGCTGACCACCGAGAAATTCATGCTCGACGGCCGCCACACCGGCACCGGCGGCGGTAACCATGTCACCCTCGGCGGCGCCACGCCCGCCGACAGCCCGATGCTGCGGCGGCCCGACCTGGTGATGAGCCTGGTGAGCTACTGGCAGCATCACCCCGGCCTCTCCTACCTCTTCTCCGGCCTGTTCATCGGGCCCACCAGCCAGGCGCCGCGTGTGGACGAGGGCCGTGACGAGAAGCTCTACGAACTGGAGATCGCCTTCCAGCAGATGCCGGCCATCACCGATGGCGGTGAAACCAGCCAGCTCTGGCTGGTGGACCGCCTGCTGCGCAACCTCCTGGTCGACCTCACCGGCAACACCCACCGTTCCGAGTTCTCCATCGACAAGCTCTACTCGCCGGACAGCCCGACCGGGCGCCTCGGCCTGGTCGAGTTCCGCGGCTTCGAGATGCCGCCGCACTGGCAGATGAGCGCCGCCCAGGTGCTGTTGCTGCGGATCCTGGTCGCGCGCTTCTGGAAGCAACCCTACCGGCACAGGCTGGTGCGCTGGGGCACCGAGCTGCACGACCGCTTCATGTTGCCGCATTACGTGCGCGCCGATCTGCTCGACGTGGTACGCGACCTTCAGGCTGCCGGCTATCCCTACCAGGCCGACTGGCTCGACCCCTACGTCGAATTCCGCTTCCCACGCATCGGCACGGTGACGATCGACGACATCGAAATCGAACTGAGGACCGCCATCGAACCCTGGCATGTGCTCGGAGAGGAACTGTCCAACGTCGGCACCGCCCGCTTCGTCGATTCCTCGGTGGAACGCGTGCAGGTGCGAGTGACCGGCCTGACCGAAGGCCGCTACGTGGTGGCCTGCAACGGCCGCCGGGTGCCGCTGCGTTCCACCGGCCGCCACGGGGAATATGTCGCCGGCATCCGCTATCGCGCCTGGCAGCCGCCCTCGGCGCTGCATCCCACCATCGGCGTCCACACGCCGCTGGTGATCGACCTGATCGACACCTGGACCGGCAAGGCCATCGGCGGCTGCGCCTACCATGTCAGCCACCCGGGCGGGCGCAGCTACGACGTCTTCCCGATCAACGCCTTCGAGGCGGAGTCGCGCCGGGTCAACCGCTTCCAGGACTGGAACCACACGCCCGGGCCGCTGCCGGTGCCGCCCGAGCTCGCCCGCCTGGACAAGTTCGTGCCCGAAGGCGGCGGTCTCCGGCCGATGGCGCCGCCACCGGAAGAGCCCACGCACGAGTATCCGTACACACTGGATCTGCGGAGAAAACCCGAGTGATGGCCGGGTAGCGCCGGTTTCGCCGGCCGGCTTCGGATGCCGGCGGCGATCCTCCGCTACACGGGCGGCCTGCTTGAGTAGTATTCGACCATGACCCAGCTTTCCCTGCTCACTCCCGCCCCCAGCTATCACCCCCTGCCCGGCGCCTGGGATGAAATGTGGGACGTGGAGACCGGCGTCCGCCCGCACTGGCGACACCTGGTCAAGGGCCTGACCGGGCTCGGCGCGGCCGAGTGGGCGGCACGCGCGCAGCGCATCGCGCGGCTGCTGCGAGAGAACGGCGTCACCTATCACGTCTACAGCGACCCGCGTGGATTCAGCAGAACCTGGGAGCTCGACCCGATCCCGCTGGTGCTGGATGGCAACGAGTGGCTGACCATCGCCGCCGGACTGGAGCAGCGCGCGCTTCTGCTCGACCTGCTCCTGCGCGATCTCTATGGCGCACAGACCGTGCTCAAGCGGGGGCTGCTGCCGCCCGAACTGGTCTACCAGCACAGCGGCTACCTGCGCCCGATGCGGGGCGCGCTGAACCCCGGACGGCGGCAACTGGTGCTCTACGCGGCGGACATTTCGCGCGGCCCCGACGGCCAGGTCTGGGTGACCGCGGATCGCGCGCAATCCCCCTCCGGCATCGGCTACGCCCTGGAAAACCGGGCGGCGATGGCGCGAACCTTCCCGGAACTCCTGGAAGACGCCGGCGTCGCCAAGCTCAATCACTGGCTGGAGGCGATGCGTTCGACCCTGGCGGCCCTGTCGCCCAGCCAATCCCAGCATCCCCATGTCGTGGTGCTCACCCCCGGCCCGGCCAACGAGACCTATTTCGAACACGCCTATCTGGCCGCGCGCATGGGCTTCACCCTGGCCCAGGGTGACGACCTCACCGTGCGCGATGGCCGCGTCTGGCTGAAGGCGGTCTCCGGTCTGAAGCCGGTGGACGTGATCCTGCGCCGGGTCGACGAGGACTGGTGCGACCCGCTCGAACTGCGCCAGGATTCGCGCCTGGGCAGCGCCGGACTGATCGAGGCGGTGCGGCGCGGCACGGTGGCCATGGCCAACCCGCCCGGCTCCGGCCTGCTGGAAAACCCCGCCCTGATGCCCTTTCTGCCCGCGCTGGCCGAGGCCCTGCTGGGCGAATCGCTGAAACTGCCCACCGCCGCCACCTGGTGGTGCGGCCAGAAACTGGAGCGCGACTACGTGCTGGCGAACCTGTCGAACCTGGTGCTCAAGCCCATCTCGCGCGGCGGCGGTGGCGGGACCGTGCTGGGCGCCGCGCTGGATCGCCGGCAACTGGAGGCATGGCGCGAGCGCATCCGGGCGCGTCCGCATCTCTATGTCGGCCAGCAGCCGCTGGCGCTGTCCAGCGTGCCGGGCCTGCAGGCGCATCAGGTGGTGCCCTTGCGCATGAGTCTGCGCGCCTTCCTGACCCGTCATGGCGACGGCTACGTCGCGATGCCCGGCGGCCTCACCCGCTGCGGCAGCGATGCGCTGCTCTCCGGCCAGAGCGGCGCCCTGTCCAAGGACACCTGGGTGACGCCGGGACCGCCGAAGCCGGTCACTTCCAGCTGGCACCTGCTGGCCGCGACGCAGCCGGAATCGGAAATCCTCACCAGTCGCGCGGCGGACAACCTGTTCTGGGCGGGCCGTTACCTGGAACGCGCGGAAGGGGTCGCGCGCCTGCTGCGCACCCTGCTCGACGGTCTCTGGGAGGAAGAGACCACCCCTGGCCTGGAACCGCTGCAGGCCGCCCTGATGCGGCTGGTCGGCCAACCGCCGGCACGTCCCGGCGAGGTCGATGGCACGCGGCGGACGATGCCCCTGGCCGACGAGATGCACGAGCTGCTCACGCGGGAAGCGCGCCCCGGCAATCTCGCCGATTCCGTGCGCGCCTTCCTCGGCTGCGCCTACAGCACCCGTGAATACTGGTCGGTGGCGATCTGGAGGCTGCTCGACCGCATCGAGCACGACTGGATCAAGCGCCCACGCCGCCGCACGCGCGGGAACGAGCGCGGCGACCTCTGGCTGGGCCGACTCATCGATACCCTGGCCGGTTTCGCGGGGCTCGCCTCGGAAACCCTGGCACACGCGGACGCCTTTCGCTTCTTCGACCTGGGCCGCCGCATCGAACGCGGCCTCACCGCCAGCACCGTGCTCACCTGCGTCCTGGAGTCGCGCCTGACCGACGAATCGGAGCGGGAGAGCCTGTCCCTGGTGTTGCAGACCGCCGACAGTCTGATCACCTTCCGTCGCCGCTATCGTAGCGAGCCCTTCCTCGGCGGCGTCCTCGAACTGCTGCTCTGGGACACCGGCAGCCCGCGTTCGCTGATCTACCAGCTGCATACGGCGCGCCTGCACCTGGCCGCGCTCGTATCGCCGCAACGACACTGCCAGGGCGAGGTCAGGATGCGCGCGGCGGAGGAACGGCTGAACGATTGCAAGTCCTCGGTGAGGGCGTTCTGTCCGGAAGCGGCGGAGCGCGCCCGCCTGCTGCGGCTGCTCGGCGACATCAATGTCGACCTGTATGGCACCTCCGACGCCATCACCCAGACCTGGTTCACCCACGCGCAGGAACTGCACGCCCTCAGCGCCGAGTCGCCATTCAGCGGCGAAACCGAATCGGTGAGCGCATGAAGGCTCGTTTCCGCGTCAAGCATCTCAATCGCTACCGCTACGGCCATGGCGTCGGCCTCAACTATTCCGAGGCTCGCCTGCTGCCGCGCGACACGCCGGGCCAGCGCGTGCTGGAGCGCCGCCTGGAACTCGACCCACTCGCGAACGATTACCGCGAACGCGACGATGTCTGGGGCAATCGGGTCGCCTGGTTCATGTCGCAACACCCGCACCAGGCCCTGAGCGTCATCGCTCACGCCCTGATCGAACGCGAGCTCCAGACGCCACCGGCCCGATCCGCCCCCTGGGAAGCGGTGCTCGACCGTCTGACCCGGACCGACGCCGACGCCATCGCCGCCCGGGAATTCAGCCTGGAATCGCCCATGATTCCGCCGCATGACGGCGCGACCGACTACGCCCGCCTCAGTTTTCCGACGGGACGACCGCTGCTCGACGCGGTGGCGGATCTGACCGCGCGCATCCACGCGGATTTCCAGTACCGCCCCGATGCCACCCACATCGACACGCCACTCGGAGAAGTCCTGCGGGAACGCCATGGCGTCTGCCAGGACTTCGCCCATCTCGCCCTCGCCGGCCTGCGCGGTCTCGGTCTCGCCGCGCGCTACGTCAGCGGCTATCTGGAAACCGTCCCCCCGGCTGGCATGCCGGCCCTGGAGGGCGCCGATGCCACGCACGCGTGGATCAGCGTCTGGCTGCCTGATTGGGGATGGTACGATTTCGACCCCACCAACGGCATCGCGGCCGGCCTCGGGCACCTCGTCCTCGCCTGGGGCCGCGACTTCAGCGACGTCACGCCGCTCAAGGGTGTGATCCGCGGCAGCGGTTCGCACACCCTGGAAGTCGGCGTGACCGTCACCCGACTCGAACAATCGACATGACCCGACGCAAGCTCATCCTGCTCAAGGCCGGCAGCACCTTTCCCGACCTGATCCCCCGCCTCGGCGACTTCGACCAGTGGCTGCGGCCCGGCCTCGCCCTGCCCGACGAACAGGTGGATGTCCTGGAAATCTGGCGCGACGCCCCGCTACCGCCCCCCGAGGCATGCGCCGGCGTCATCATGACCGGCGCCCACGCGATGGTGACCGATCACCTGCCCTGGATGCGTCGCGCGCTCGACTGGCTGCCGCGCCTGGTGGCGGCGGAAGTACCCTATCTCGGCATCTGCTTCGGCCACCAGATGCTCGCCGAGGCGATGGGCGGCCGTGTCGATTTTCATCCCGGCGGCAGGGAAATCGGCTGTGTCGACCTGCATCTGTATCCCGCCTGCGCGGACGACCGGCTGTTTCACGGTCTGCCCGAGCGGTTCCCCGCGCTTGCCGTGCATGCCCAGAGCGTGCGCGAACTGCCACCGGGCGCCACACTGCTCGCCGGCAACGCCTACGAACCGCATCACGCCTTCCGGGTCGGCGGCCACGCCTGGGGCATCCAGTTCCACCCGGAATTCAACCGGGAACGCATGGATGCCTATGTGCATCATCTTTCCCAACAACTCTGCGCGGCCGGCCAGGATTGCCAGAAGATTCGCGCCAGACTCTGCGACACACCGATCGCCGCCGATCTGCTGCCGCGCTTTGCCGCGCTGGCAAAAGCACGCCTGACATGACATGAATCAAATAAACCAGTCATTTCCCCTAGACAGTACTGATCAAGAAACGCAATTGTCATGCACTCGGGTTACCATTCCGGTCCGACCGAAAAATCAGCGGTACGGCAATAACCTGAATGGAGACAACAATGAAATCACTCGACAAAGTGGCGACCACGCCACAAATCAAGGAGCGTCGGCGCAATCTGGAACTGCGTGAACACTTTGAAACAGCCCTGGTCCTGCTGACCCCGCTGCTCGGAAATCCCGCCAACCACACCGGCGCGGCCTTCTATCGGGCCATGCATCAATTGCAGGCCAACTTCCCGAAGATGTCCGTCAACGAAATCGAAGCCCTGGTCGCCGCTGTCGTGCGCACCGTCCAGACCCGCGCCAGCGGGCGCTGAGCCGCCCTTCTATCCTCCCCCTCTCGTGACGCCGGCGGAAGCCGGCCACGCGGTGGTTATCCGGACGACAGCCGGTATGATGGCGGCTCACCGCACGGCGAACCCCGCACGAGGCACCGGATTGACCGACCCGACCAGCATCACCCGCGACTATCACGTCCGCACCAAACATCATCTCGACCGCTACGCCGCCGGACCCGGCTCGCTCGACTGGGACGCGCAACCCGACCCGTTCCGACATTGGCGCGGGACCGCGGCCAGCCCCCTGCCACGTGAAGTCATGGCCGGCCATCTCCTCTGGCCGCGACTCGATCAGGAGCGCGCGGCACATGCCTTCACGCCGGAAAGTCTCGGTTCCCTGCTGCGCCTGTGCGCCGGCATCACCGCCTGGAAACAATACGGGCCCAGCCGCTGGTCGTTGCGCGCCCATCCCTCCTCCGGCAACCTCCATCCCACGGAAACCTGGCTGATCAGCAGCGGGATCCCGTGCCTGGCGAACGGCCTGTACCACTACCAGGCGCGTGACCACAGCCTCGAACAACGCGCCCGCAATGGCGGTGGCGACCCCGGCATCTGGCTGGGCTACAGTTCCATCCCCTGGCGGGAGGCCTGGAAATACGGTGAACGCGCCTTTCGTTACTGCCAGCTCGACCTGGGCCATGTCCTCGCCGCGCTGGCCTACGCCGCCGCCCTGCATGGCTGGCAGCCCCGCCTGCTGCCGCTCGACCCGGCCGGGGTGATGGGCCGTCTCGGCCTCGACCGCGCCAGCGACTTCGCCGGCGTCGAGTCCGAGGAGGGCGAAGTCATCGTCAGCCTGACCCCGACGGATACGGCGCCGCCAACCTGGCGCGACTGGCTCGGCCAGCCCAGCCTGCTCGATCCGAATCCGATGCATCAGTGGCCGGTCATCGAGGAAGTGGCCGCGGCCACGCGCGGCCCCCTGCCGATCTTGCCCGCGCTGGAGTCCGACACGATCGCGCCTCTCGTCCCCTCCACATCCAGCCGCGCCGCCACCCAGGTCATCCTGCAACGTCGCAGCGCCCAGGCATTCGACGGCAAGAGCGTCATGCCCCATGACGTCTTCCGCCGGCTGCTCGCCTCGCTTCTCCCGGGCGGCTCACCGGTCTGGCGGCTGTGGCCGCACCCACCACGGGTACACCCGGCCATCCTCGTGCACCGCGTCGAGGGCATGAAGCCCGGCCTCTATGCCCTGCCCCGTTCGAGCGCCGCCCAGACCGCCCTCGCCGGGGCGATGCCTGAAATGTTCGCCTGGACCCCGGTCGATCCGGACTTGCCCCTGCACCTGCTCCTCGCCGCCAAGGCCGAACGCACGGCGCGAACCCTCTCCTGCCACCAGGATATCGCCTCGCATGGGGCCGCCACCTTCCTGTTCATCGCGGAGTTCGACGCTCCCATCCAGACCCGCCCCGCCGCCTGGCGCCATCTGCACTGGGAAGCCGGCATGCTCGGCCACTGTCTCGGCCTCGAAGCCGAGGCCGCCGGCTGGCGCGGCACCGGCATCGGCTGCTTCTTCGATGACTCGGTCCACGAGGTGCTGGGGTTGCAGGACACGCAATACCAGGTCGTCTATCACTTCGCCATCGGCATGCCGATCGACGACCCGAGACTGCTGACCCTACCCGCCTATGAATGAACCTGACACGGCGACACCAGCATGGTGTCTTGAAACGGCGGCGGAGGAAGCGTTAAATCCGGTTCTCACACCAAGGGGAATACCGTACCGATTCAAGCGGAAGGCCCGTGATGAGCGACAGGCAAGGCAAGACGGGAATCCGCCGATCGCCTTGTGCCCCCTCCTCCCTCTCACCTTATCGACCTGGAGCGCACCTTGAGAAAATCGATAGCGGCATTGTCGCTCACCCTGATGGCCCTCACCGGTTCCGCCAGTGCCGATGCGGGCGCCCGGCAGGAAGCGGAAATCCTGCTTGCCGGATTGAACCTGGACACGGCGCTGACCCAATCCATCGAAGAGATGCTGGACCTGCAACTGCGGCAAAACCCTTCCCTCGTGCCCTTCAAGAGCGTCATGCTCGATTTTTTGCGGAAATACATGAGCTATGAAAGCCTCAAGAAGGAGATGGTCGACATCTACGCCGAGGCTTTCACCGCCACGGAACTGCGTGAAATCAACGCCTTCTACCAGACCCCCACCGGCGCCAAGACCATCCGGCTGATGCCGGAACTCATGGCCAAGGGGGGGCAATTGGGCGCGCAGAAAGTCCAGGACAACATGGAGGAACTGCAACGCATGCTGACCGCCGAGGCCCGACGCATCAAGGCGCGACAAGACCGGTGAGCCGGCGCGGACAAGCCGCCGTGGCGCTTCCCGGTGACCGTGGCCGCCGCGCGGACGGACGCCGCTCGGCGATACGCCCGGCACACCCCTGTGAACGGCCGGGCGCGCACGCGAATGAATGATCAACAGTCATTCCAGGACGCGCTGTTCCAGGGCCTGAAGGCCATCGAGGAAACCGCCTTTCCGCGCACCTGCGCCAATTGCGGACACGTGTATGAAACATCGGAACAGTATCTGCGGGAAACCCGCAATGTCAGCGGCAACCGCTCCGGGCTGAAGGCCAGCCTGGACGACGATGGCCGCCATTGTGTCGAGGTGTTTCGCAACTGCGTTTGCGGCTCGACCCTGATGAATGTCTTCGGGGATCGACGCGACACCACGGAATCGGGCTTGCGGCGACGTCAGCGATTCAATGAACTGATCGATGTCCTGGTCGCGAACGGGCTGGCTGTCGAGGTGGCGCGCAGGGAATTGCTCATCGTCATGCGCGGTGGCCGCAGTGAAATCCTGGCGAACTATCACCCCCCCGTCGGGATAAGTCGCTGATCTGGCGGCGACCCGGGAAGACCGGTGACCCTGCCCCCCGCCGACACGGCGTTGTGGGTGAACCAGCCCAGCGGCACTTCCAGCGCGTAGCGCACCGGCGTCGGGGCGCAATGTGAATCCCGGCTCATCGGCAGCATGTCGTCGATGCCGACGATGACGCCGTCCTCGCCGAGGAAGGCCACGGAAAGGGGGATGAAGGTATTGCTCATCCACATGCAGACACGCTGGCTGGCTGGATAGACGAACAGCATCCCCTCACCCGCCGGCAGGGCATGACGGAACATCAGCCCCCAGAACAAGCTCCTTGGATGATCGGCGACGATCGCGCGCACGGAATGGACTCCGATCCGCAGATCAGTACGCGGGAGAGCATGGAACCAGAATGAGTGCGCCCCCCAGGCCAGCAGCAGGAAGACCGCCGCCAGCGTGATGAAACGACCGAGGTAGCGCAGGACAGGAATGATCGGGGAGAACCGGCGCCGCGTCGCGGGGCGCCGGCCGGACTCACTTGCGGTTACGACGCGTCGCCAGCAAGACGGCGGCACCCAATCCAAGCAACAGCAGGGTTTCAGGCTCGGGAATGGTTCCCGGCTGGGTTTGAGCCCAGACACTCGCGGAAAGAACACTGAGCAGCAGCACGGACAAGATCTTCATCACAGTCTCCTCATAAGGTGCGCACCCTCGCGCACCTCGAATCAAGCATATTCCAGGCCACAGGAATGTTACCTAGGAGATTCAATCGGTTAGGCAGACAGGCAAACCATTCGGCGAGCCTTCCGTAAAGTTTTCCGACAAGACCTATCAACTGACGCCCGGTCATCCCGTCACAAACACCTCTTCGCTCGCCGCCTGCAGGATGGCGAGCACCGCCGGATGGCTGAGGCGACGCTCCACGGAAATGGCATAGAAGCTTTCCTGCAGCGACTCGGCCTCACCGATCACGCGGACCCCATCCTGCTGGCAGACCTCCCGCGCGATCAGCGAGGGTGCCGGGAAGACTCCGATGCCTGCCTGACCGAAGGCGCGCATCAGGGCGCTGTCGTCAAACTCACCGACGATGCGGGGATGGATGTCGAGCGCGGTCAGCCAACGCAGCAGGCGCCCCCGCAGGGTGGTGCCCTCCCCGGGGATCAGCAGGGGAGCGCCGTCCAGACAGGCGGGAAAAACCCCCTGGAGTCGTTCCGTGAGTTGCGGCGTGGCGAACAGGGAAACGCCACATTCGCCCAGTTTGTGACTGTAGCCCTTGACCTCGGCCTCGGCCGGCATGGGGCTGTCGGAGAGGACGAGATCGAGGCGGTGGATGGCCAGTTCGGCGAGCAGGCGCGGCAACTTGTCCTCGCGGCAGATCAGGTGCACCGCTTCGGGCAGTTGCATGGCCGGCGCGAGCAGGCGATAGGCAAGTGATTTCGGCAGCACGTCGGCCAGACCGACCCGGAACAGAACGGGGCGGCCACTCGGACTGGCGCGCAGCACTTCCTCCAGTTCGCCGCCGGCGCGGAAGATATCGTCCGCGTAGGACAGCGCCAGTTCACCCATGTCGGTCAATTCCAGACGCCGCCCGACACGGCGGAACAGACTCACGCCCAGGGTGCTTTCCAGCAGGGAGATCTGGCCGGAGAGGGTCTGCGGCGTCAGGTGGAGCCGTTCGCTGGCGCGGGTGATGCCGCCGTCATGAGCGACACGCCAGAAATAATGCAACTGCTTGTAGTTGATCATCTTCGCAATTCCCGAATGAACCATAAGGAATATTCGAATTTTATTGATGATGAGTCCAGTCTACGATGGCATCCTGTCATCGCTTTCAAGGAGAGCATCATGAAACGCATCGTCCTCTTCCTCGCCACCAACCTGGCCATCGTGTTGGTGCTATCCATCACCATGCGCCTGTTGGGCGTGGAGCCCTATCTCAACGAGAACGGTCTGAATCTCGGCTCGCTGCTGATCTTCGCCGCGGTCATGGGTTTCGGCGGATCCTTCATTTCCCTGGCGATCTCGAAGTGGATGGCGAAGAAGTCGGTCGGCGCCCAGGTCATCACCGACCCGCGCACGCCGGGCGAGCTCTGGCTGATGCAGACGGTGGCACGACAGGCGCAGGCGGCGGGCATCAAGATGCCTGAAGTGGCGATCTACGATTCACCCGAGGTGAACGCCTTCGCCACCGGCATGAGCAAGAACAGTTCCCTGGTCGCCGTATCCACAGGCCTGCTCAACAGCATGACCAAGGAAGAGGCGGAGGCGGTGCTGGCGCATGAGGTGTCGCACGCGGCCAACGGCGACATGGTGACCATGGCCCTGATCCAGGGCGTGGTGAACACCTTCGTGATGTTCTTTTCGCGGGTCATCGGCCATCTGGTCGACAAGGTGGTGTTCAAGACCGAACGCGGCACCGGCCCAGCCTTCTACGTCACCATGATCGTCGCTGAACTGGTGCTGGGCCTGCTCGCCTCGATCATCGTCATGTGGTTCTCCCGCCAGCGCGAGTTCCGCGCCGATGCCGGCGGCGCCAGCCTGGCAGGCCGCCGCAACATGATCGACGCGCTCAAACGTCTGGGCAATCTGCATCCGGCGCCGCTGCCGGACAAGATGGCCGCCTTCGGTATCGCCGGTGGGGTTGGGGGCGGTCTGAAGCGCCTGTTCATGACCCATCCGCCGATCGAGGAGCGCATCGCCGCCCTGGAAGCCGCCAACGACGGCGTGCGTCGCTGAACCTTCACGCCGGCGTCAAGCCGGCGTTCTTATACTTGCCGGCTTGACGCCGGCGCCAGGAACCGCACATGGAACTCCACAGCATCGTCACCCCCGTCTTCTGGGCGGGATTCATCGCTTTCGTCCTGGCCATGCTGGCCCTGGACCTGTTCGTCCTCGGCGGCAAGTCCGCGCACAAGGTCAGCGCCAGGGAAGCCCTCGGCTGGACCGGTGTCTGGGTGACGCTGTCACTGTCCTTCTGCGGCCTGCTCTGGTGGTGGCTGGATGGCACGCTGGGCCGCGAGGTGGCCAATGCCAAGGCCCTGGAGTTCCTCACCGGCTACCTGATCGAGCTGTCCCTGTCGGTCGACAACATCTTCGTCTTCATCATGATCTTCGGCTTCTTCGCCGTGCCGGCGGAGTATCAGCGACGGGTGCTGATCTATGGCGTGCTCGGCGCCATCATCATGCGCGCCGGCATGATTCTCGGCGGCGCCTGGCTGGTACAGCAGTTCCACTGGGTGCTTTATCTGTTCGGCGCCTTCCTGGTCATCACCGGCTTCAAGATGCTGATCTTCGCCGAGACCGAGGCCGACCTGAACAAGAACCCCATCCTGAGCTGGCTGCGTGGCCACCTGCGCGTCACCCATGAATATCATGGCGAGAAGTTCACCATCATGCGCGACGGCGTCCGCTGGTTCACGCCGCTGTTCCTGGTGCTGGTGCTGATCGAGACCTCGGACGTGATCTTCGCGGTCGACAGCATTCCCGCCATCTTCGCCATCACGACCGACCCGTTCATCGTCTTCACCTCCAACATCTTCGCCATCATGGGGCTGCGCTCGCTGTACTTCCTGATGGCCGATCTCAACGGCCGCTTCCACCTGCTCAAGTACGGTCTGGCCCTGGTGCTGATGTTCATCGGCGTGAAGATGTTGATCGTGGAGTACTACAAGGTACCCATCGGCCTGGCGCTGGGCATCGTCTTCGTCATCCTGACGTCCTCGGTGGCCGCCAGCCTGATCGCCACCCGCAAGCGCAAGGAACCACTCGCATGAAACACATCGAAAACCGTCTCGAATCCCTGATCTTCGCCAGCCGCTGGCTGCTCGCGCCGCTCTATCTGGGGCTGGTGCTGGCCCTGGCCCTGCTGCTGGTGAAATTCGCCAAGGAATTCCTGCATTTCGTGCCCCTGGTGTTTACCGCCGATGGGGGCGAGGTGATCATCGGCCTGCTGTCCCTGATCGATGTGGTGATGGTGGGCAACCTCATCATCATCATCGTCTTCGCCGGCTACGAGAACTTCGTCTCCCGCATGGACCTGGACAACCATGAGGACCGGCCGTCCTGGATGGGCCATGTCGGCTTCGCCGAACTGAAGATGAAGCTGATCGGCTCCATCGTCGCCATCTCCGGCATCGAACTGCTCAAGGCCTTCATGCACGTGGAAACCATGACCAACGAGCAACTGGCCTGGAAGGTCGGCATCCACATGACCTTCGTGGTATCCGGCGTGCTGTTCGCGGTGATGGACCGCATCACATCGGGCAAGAAGAGCCATCACGCCGAGGAGGAGTGACCCCCTCGCGGGCTCAGCGCCGGCAGACGTACACCATGATGTGGCAGTGATCGGTCACCTCGATCTTGGCCAGTTGCGCGATCACGGCGGGGTCGATCACGTAGCCCTTGGCCAGGAGCATGTAGCCGTCGCGGTGTTGCAGGTCGCGCGACAGCACCATGCCGGTTTTCAGCAGGGCCGGGCGCAGCGGAATCTCGTCGATCTGGTTCTTCAGCTGCTCTGACAGCAGTTCGACGTAGTGGTCGATCACGGTCGGATCGTAACGCCGGCCGCGCTGCTCGATCAGGTAGGAAAACGCATCCTTGGGTTTCATCGGTTCCCGCGACATGGTGCCGCTGACCAGGGAATCGTAGTCGTTGGCCGCGCACAGGATGCGCGCGCCCACGGGAATCGCCAGCCCGGCCAGATGGTCGGGGTAGCCGCTGCCATCGAACAACTCGTGATGGGAGCGAATCAGCTCGGCGGCGCCCTTGAGCTGCTCGATCTGCATCAACGCCTGCTCGCCGCGTTCCGGGTGGCGCATCACCTCGGCCCGCTCGTCGCCTTCCAGCGAATTGAAGGGGCGATCCAGCAGGGCATCCGACAGCCCGATCTTGCCGATGTCGTGCAGCAGGGCGGCGAACAGCACGTTCTGCTGCTCGGTCTCCGACAGTTCCATCCTGCGCGCGAGATTGCGGGCGTGATCGGCGACGCGACGGGCGTGGCCGGAGAGGTTCTTGCCGCGCATCTCGGTGAGACCGGAAAAGGCCTGCACGGTATTGATGAAACCGGTCTTCAGCCGGGCGTGCGCGGACTTCACATACTTGATCGCCTTGTTCAACTCCTCGGTGCGTTCCGCGACCTTCTGTTCCAGACCGGCGTTGAGTTCCAGCAATTCCTTGTTCTGGGCTTCCACGACGGCGGAGAGGCGGCCGTTTTCCCGTTCCAGACGACGGCGCTCCAGCGCCTCGCGCACGATCAGGAGGATTTCGCTGTCGTCCCAGGGCTTGTTGATGTAGCGATAGATCTGGCCCTTGTTGATGGCGGCGATGGTGGATTCCATATCGGCATAACCGGTGAGCAGGATGCGGATGGTGTCCGGCCAGCGCAGCCGTACCTGCTCCAGGAAGTGGGCGCCATCCATGTTCGGCATGCGCATGTCGGAAATGACCAGATCGATGGCCTCCTTCTCCAGGATCTCGAGGCCGGCCGCGCCGCCCTCGCCGGTGAATATCTGGTAACCGTGCGGCCGGAACAATCGTTTCAGGGAAGACAGGATGGAGGGCTCGTCATCCACGAACAGGAGGCTGATGGGGGTGTCGTCACTCATGAGCGATACTCGTTGAGGTTGAAGCGGTGGCGCGACGCGGGCGGAGGCCTTGCCCCGCCGCTCGCTGATGGGGCGGACGACCCGTCGGGTCATGTTCGCCGGAGTCATGTGCAACGGTGGCCGGCCGGCCCGCGGCATCCACGCGCGCCGGAGACGGGGTGTGAACGCTCATGCGCCCCCTCCGCCCTGGGCCGCCGTTTCCACGTGCCTGACCGGCAGTGTCACCCGGAAGATGGAGCCCCTGCCGACTTCGCTGGCCACGTCGATGCGGCCGTTGTGTTTCTGGATGATGCCGTAGGCCAGCGAAAGGCCGAGGCCGGTGCCCTTGCCCACCGGCTTGGTGGTGAAGAAGGGGTCGAAGATGCGGCCCAGGTTGTCTGCGGGAATGCCCTTGCCGGTATCGGCCACCTCCACCCAGACCTCGTCGTCGGCATCCGCCCGGCCGCAGCGCAGGGTGATGGTGCCGCGCGGGCCTTCGATGGCATGGGCGGCATTGACCATGAGATTCATGAACACCTGGTTCAACTGCGAGGGCAGACATTCGATCTCGGGAATGTCGCCGTATTCCTTGACCACGTCGGCCCGGTACTTGATCTCGTTTTGCACGATGTTGAGCGTGCTGTCGAGCCCCTGGCGCAGGTCGGCGGGCTGCCAGTCGGGCGAACTGTCCAGGCGCGAGAAGTCCTTCAGGTCCTGGACGATCTTGCGCACCCGGGAAATGCCCTCCCTGGACTCGCTCATGAGCGCCGGGATGTCGCCCTTCAGATAGGGCAGGTCGAGTTTATTCATCAGGTCATCCAGAGCCAGGCATTCCGGCGCCTCGGACTGGATCGCATCGCGGGCGGCCTCGCAGGCGGCGATGATGCGCAACAGGTCGTTGACGTAGCCCTCCAGGGTGCCCAGGTTGGAATGGACATAGCCGATCGGGTTGTTGATCTCGTGCGCGACGCCGGCGGCGAGCTGACCGATGGAGGCCAGTTTCTCCGATTGCAGGAGCTGATTGTGCGCCTCCTCCAGCCTCCGGATCAGGATCGCCTGCTCGGCCTTCTCCTGTTGCAGGGCCGCTTCCACCCGCTTGCGCGACGTGATGTCGTGGGCGGTGCCGAACATGCGCGTGGCGACGCCCTGTTCGTCGTATTCCAGCTCGCCCTGCTCGTTGATGAAACGCACCGATCCGTCCGGCAGCACGATGCGGTGGTCGACGTTGTACGGCACGCCGCTGCCCACCGTCCGGGCGAAAGCCTGTGCCGCCGCCCTGCGGTCGTCAGGATGCACGCGGGCCAGGATGCTTTTCCTGCCCGGCACGAAGGTGGCCGGATTCACGCCAAACAGGCTGTAGACCTCGCGCGACCAGGTCACCACGCCGCTGTGGATGTCCCAGTCCCAGTTGCCGATCCTCGCCACCTGGTGCGCCCTGGCCAGACGCGCCTCGCTTTGCCGCAACGCCTCCTCCGCCGCCGTCCGCTCGCCCAACTGTTCCCGCAGGGCCCGGTTGCGATCGGTCAGTTCAACGGACATCAGTTCGAGGGAGCGTTCCACCTGCGAGAGATCCCCCTGCCATTGCCGGTAGGCCTCGTCTACCGCTGCCAGGAACGGCTGCCACTCCGGCGGCAGGGCGTCGGGGTCGCCGAGATGGCGGCTGATCTGGCGTTTCAGCAGGGAATGCATGGCGGCACGCTCACGCTTCACTGAAGGTGGTGATGGTCATGGTCTGGTTGTGCAATTCGCAGCGCGCGGTCGGGGCATGGGGCGAGATTTCACCGTAGGAATAGAAACCGGCCAGGGCCGGCCGTGGCCCCAGTTTCTCGCGCACCGCCTCGACCTCCTCCTCGATGCGCTGCTTGAGCACCAGCTTGCGTCCGACGCAGCTGATCAGGATGGCCAGTTCGGCCTCGCTGCCGGCCAAAGGGATCCGGGCGGCCTCGGCGGCCCCGGCGGCGCCATCGACCAGGCGATCGAAGTTGGCCTTCATCAGGCGCGCATACATGCCCTCAGGCATGTCGCCGGCAAAGGTCATCGACTGGCTGTCCGCGTCCACCGCCAGGATGGTGCGAACCAGGCCGGCCTGCTCGTTGGGCGCGACCGAGAGGGCGAGCGGAAACAACAGGCCGGTGGCGGGCAGGCCGGCGGCGTACTCGCCCAGATATTTCCTGTACAGGGTCAGGGCGGACTGACCATCCAGCTCGTACAGCACGTTGCCTCTGGAGCGGGTGATCAGGCGGTCGGGTCCGAACGGATCCCACCCACCCAGAGAGCCGTAACCGATCCGGATGGCGTCGCCGTAGAGACCGAGCGCGGCGATCCGCCCCGACCGCGCGGGGCCATCCGCGATCACCAGGGTCTGCTGGAAGCGGGCGCCGTCGGCGGACAGCCCCCCGGTCACCTCGATGCCGGCCGGCAATACCGATTTCAGCCCCTCGACCAGGTCGGTACCGTTGACCCCGAGACCATCGGAGAGCAGGAAGACATGCCTGAGGTCGGAGGCCAGGAGTTCGTCCGCCAGCGCGGCGCCGGCAGCCCGGCTGTCGGCGGCCGTGGCGACCGCGCGATGGGTCAGTCGCAGCCGGGTCCTGGAGAAGGCCACGGCGGTGGCGACGATGCTGTCATCATGAACCCGGGTATCGATGATCTCGCCCGCCGTCGAACACCCCAGCAACAGGGCGGCCGGGTAGCTGGCGCGGATCTCGGCCAGGCGGTCATCGGTCAGCGCGTCGCCATGGCCGAAGATCAGCACCAACTGAGCCTGCCTCAGTTCGGCGCCCCGGCTCCAGCCGGAACCGGCGACCCAATGCGATTGCTCGGTTCTCATGGTTTCTCCTTGCTTGCATCGTCGCGCGCCTGGGACACCGGCAGGATGACGCGGAAGGTGGAGCCCTTGCCGACCTCGGACTCCAGTTCGAAGCGACCATGGTGTTTCTGGATGATGCCGTAGGCCAGCGAAAGGCCGAGGCCGGTACCCTTGCCCACCGGCTTGGTGGTGAAGAAGGGATCGAAGACGCGGTTGCGGATCTCTTCCGGGATGCCCTTGCCGGTATCGGCCACCTCGATGTAGACGTGGTCGTCACCGCTGCGGCCACAGCGCAGGGTGATGGTGCCGCGCGGACCTTCGATGGCGTGCGCGGCATTGACCATGAGGTTCATGAACACCTGGTTCAACTGCGAGGGCAGGCATTCGATCTCGGGGATGTCGCCGTATTCCTTGACCACATCGGCCCGGTACTTGATCTCGTTTTGCACGATGTTGAGCGTGCTGTCGAGCCCCTGGCGCAGGTCGGCATGCTGCCAGTCGAGCGAACTGTCCAGGCGCGAGAAGTCTTTCAGGTCCTGGACGATCTTGCGCACCCGGCTGATGCCCTCCTTCGATTCGCGCATCAATTGCGGGATGTCCTCGCGCAGATAGGGAAGATCCATTCGTTGCCGCAGGCCGGCGAGCGCGTCGCGTTCCGGTGCCTCGTTCGGCAGCGCGGCTTCCGCCGCCTCGTAGCGCGAGACCAGTTCGAGCAGGTTTTCGAGGTAGGTTTCCAGCGTGCTCAGGTTGGAATGCACGTAGCCGATCGGGTTGTTGATCTCGTGCGCGACGCCGGCGGCGAGCTGGCCGATCGAGGCGAGTTTTTCCGATTGCAGCAACTGCGTCTGCGCTTCCTGCAATTTGCGATGCAGGCTTTCCAGCTGCTGGTACTGCTCCTGCAACAGGTCGCGCGAGCGGGTGCGCTCGGCGACATCGGCCTCCAGTTGCTTCATCGCCCGCGACAGGGCTTCGGTGCGTTCATCGACGCGCTGCTGCAACTCCTCGTTGAGCTGGCGCAGTGATTCCTCCATCTGCTTGCGGGCCGTGATGTCGGTGCGGATGGAAATGTATTGATAGGGCTTGCCCTCGCCGTCCAGGAAGGGAACGATGGTCGAGTCGACCCAGTAGAAGCGGCCATCCTTGCGCCGGTTGCATACCTCGCCATGCCAGACCTGGCCGGCGACAAGGGTGGCCCACATCCGGTCGAAGAAATCGCGCGGGTGCAGGCGGGAGTTGAGGAGGCGGTGATTGCTGCCGATCAACTCGTCGCGCGAGTAGCCGGATATCGCGCAGAACTTGTCGTTCACATACCTGATGTCGCCTCCGGTATCGGCGATGCTGACGATGGCGTGTTCGTCGAGCGCGGTCTTCTGCGCCTGCAACTCGCTATTGGTTTGCGCCAGCAGGTCGTACATGCGCTCCATGGTGGTCAGATCCTGGGCCACGCAGAGCAGGCCGCGCTCGCCGCCGGTCGCGGCGGCAATGGGTGTGCGGGTGATGATGTAGTGCCCTTCCATGCCGACCGGCGTGGCCAGACGGATGTCCTGGCGCAGGGATTGTCCGCTTTCCAGCGCCTTGCGATCGCTCTCGACGAGCGCCGATCCAGCCTCCTCGCCCCATATCGTGGTTTCGTGCCGGCCCTTGAGCTGCTCGGAAGACATGCCGGCCAGTTTCTCGAAACCGGTATTGCACCAGACGATGCGTGATGCCGCGTCCTTGAACCAGACCGGCATGGGTATGCTCAGCAACATGGAACGGGCTTCACGTTCCTTTTCCAGCAGCCTGGCATGCAATCTGTCCTGGCGGCGGATCACGATTACCGCGATGAGCCCGGCCAGCGCCGCCGCGATCAGCGCATTGACCAGCGTGAGATTGCGCGCCAGGTGGTATTGGTCGCGCGCGCGGCGCGCGGCTTCACGGCCGCTGCGATTCTGTTCATCGAGCAACTGACGCAGGCGGAGCGTGACCTCGTTCTGCACGGGCATCGCCACCGTGTCCAGCAAGCTCTCCGCCGCCTTGCCACGATCCGCCAGCGCCAGTTCCAGCACTTCCTCCTGTGCCAGGTAGCCGCGCGCGCTCTGCTCTCCCTGTTGCCGCAGGACATTCCGCTCCCAGGGCGATAGCGGCAGGGTCGTCAATGTCGCCCGCGCCCGCCGGAAGGTGCCCGCCAGTTCATGGAAACGCATCACCCGATCATCGCGGGCGAAGGGGTCGTCTTCCCCCAGGATGGCATACAGTTCCAGGGCGCGCTCCCGCGCCGAGAGATACATCTCGGTGACCAGGCGAGTCTTCTCATTGTCGACCTCGACGATGCGGGTCACGCTCTGGTTCAGTGCGTGCAGGTAGAACATGTTTCCCACGGCCAGGGCCAGCAGGAGACCGATGATCAGGACGAAACCGCTGATCAGGTCGCGGTGCGAGGCGGGCTTGCCGGGGGTATCCATCGCGTGCCTTGCGTTCAGGCCGCCAGCAGGGCGCAATAGCTTTCGTGCTCCCGCTCGATGTCCGGCAGCAGGGCCATGAGCCGCTGTTCCCGCAGCCCGATCCGTCGCCAGACGGCGGCGTCGAGCGGCGGCACCTGGGCATCGGGATCGCCGGCCAGGTCCAGCGCGTGCGCCAGGATGTTGGCGACGTACACCACATCGGCCAGGGTCGCGGTGGCGACGGCATCGCGCCCCGGTTCCGGCGCGTGATGCAGGGCCACGGCCCGCACGATTGCCTCCGGCAGTCGCCAGCGCGCGGTGAGCGCGGCGCCCGCCTGGGCGTGATCGAAACCGAGCACCTCCTGTTCCGCGTCCGCCAGACCGCAATCCCTTTCCCGACGCCGCTCGAACACGGCCGCATAGGGCCGCGGACGGGTCGTGAGCAACATCAGAACGCCGATATCGTGCAACAGGCCGGCGCTGAAGGCGGCTTCCGCGTCCAGGTCGACCTCGCGCGCCAGCGCGCGCGCGCAGATCGCCACGCCGATACCGTGGCGCCAATAGGTCACCGGATCGAAGACCCCGCCGCTCGGCGTGGGGAAATAGTTGGTCACGGAAGCCGCCATCACCAGACTGCCGACCGCGCGAAAACCGAGGATGACGATGGCGTCATGAATGCTCGCGACCTTGTGCTGCACGCCATAGAAGGGCGAGTTGGCGACGCGCAGCGCGCGCGCGGCCAGCGCCTGATCCTTGGCGACCCCCTCGGCCAACTGTTCGATTTCCGTGAGTTCGTTGTCCAGCGCGCGGATCAACTCGTTCACCACGGCGGGCAGCGATGGCAGCTTGCGGATGTCCGCGAGCACGTCTTCCAGACTGAGGGCGGTCATCCGATTCGCCCCAGACGATATGCGAGCACGCTGTCGAACAATTGACGATCCGCCTCGCCGGCCCCGGCATGGCGAAACAGGCGCGCCAGGCGATCCCGGACAGCCTGGCGACGCGCTTCACGCTCCGCCGCCGATAGCGTTTCCACTTCCTCGATCCAGACCTGCTGGAGACCCCGCTGGCGCAACACCTCGATCAGTCGCTCGGTCAACTCGCACCCGGCCGCCAGGAGGACGACGCCATGGACATCCTGAACAGCATCGGCCAGACACATGCCGGACGCCACCTGTTCCAGCGGCAGAAGGCTGCGCTTCATGGACACATCTCGCACGGCAGCAGGGCCAGCAGCATCCCGCGCGAACGCGAGCGCAAACCCATGGGCTGGTGGATCACCCGATACGCCCGCCCCGCATGCCGAATCTGCTCGGGAATGCTGTCCGGCGCGCTGATCCAGCCACACATGTTCGCCGGCAGCACGGCCCGCGCGTCCTGGCCCAGCAAGGGCTCGCCCTGGCCCAAACCGGTGTCGGCGGCGCTGTTGGCCAGCGCGACCATACCCTCGTCGTCGACGCCGATGATCGGCCAGGGAATCAGTTGCAGCACTTCCTGCAGCGTGTCCAGCACGGTCTCGATCCGCTTGCCCTGGCGTGCCTGTTCCGCGACATGCGCCTGCAACGCCATGTTGGCTTCGCGCAATGCCTCGGTCAGGCGCAGGTTCTCATCGGCGACCTCCTTGTGTTGGAACGCCTCGCGGATCTGCGCGCGCAACTGCGTATCGTCCCAGGGCTTGGAGAGGAACTTGTAGATCGCGCCTTCATTGATGGCATCGGTGATGAACTGCAGGTCGGCGTAACCGGAGAGCACGATGCGCATGGTTTCCGGGTGCGTCTCCTTGGCCCGGCGCAGGAATTCCACCCCGCTCATGCCAGGCATGCGCTGGTCCGCGAGGATCACGTCCACCTTCTCCCGGGACAGGAGGTCGAGCCCCAGCAGCGGGTCCTCGCAGGCGAGGATGCGATAGCCGTCGCGTCGCAAGGCGCGTTGCAAGGCGCTCAGGATGTTCGGCTCGTCATCCACCAGCAGCAATGTGCGAACGGGGCTCGTCTCGGTTGGATCGGTCATGGCTGGGGCGATCTTGGGGAAGTCAGCGCGGCCTGGATACGGAAAGCCTCGCGGATGCGCTCACGCAACTGCTGGTCGTCCCAGGGCTTGGTGAAAAACTTGTAGACGGCGCCATTGTTGATGGCGTCCAACACGGCGGCCATGTCGGCCTGACCGGACAGGATGATACGCATGCAATCGGGGTACATGACCTTGACCCGGGTCAGGAATTCCGCGCCGGTCATGCCGGGCATGCGCTGGTCGGCCATCACCACCCGTACATCTTCCACCGCCATGATCTCCAGCGCCTGGGCCGCGCTCTCGGCGGTGAGGATGCGATAACCCTCCTCGCGGAACATGCGGCGCAGGGCGGCGAGAATGCCTGGCTCATCATCGACCAGCAGCAAGGTGTGTCCCGCCGCGTCCGGCGCGGGCTGGTCCGGCAGGAGCCCGCCCTCCGCGAGCAGGGCGAGGTACTCGTCCTCCGGCAGCGGCCGGCTGAACAGATAGCCCTGGATCTCATCGCAACCGAGCTTGCGCAGAAGGCCGAGCTGCGCCTCCCGCTCCACCCCCTCGGCCACCACGGTCAGGCCCAGGCGATGCGCGAGGCCGATGATGCTGGCGACGACCCCGGCGGTATTCGCATCGCTGACCAGATCCCGCACGAACGATTGATCGATCTTCAGGGTATCGATGGGAAAGCGGCTGAGATAGGCGAAACAGGAGTATCCCGTGCCGAAATCGTCGAGAGAGAGCCGGACGCCGATCTCCTTGAACCGGCGCAACTGGGCCAGGGTGGAATCGATGTCCCGCATCAGCATGCTTTCGGTCAGCTCCAGCTCCAGATTGGCCGGCTTCACCCCATGACGCGCGAGCGCGCGGGCCACCACCTGGTCGAGATCGCCGCCGTGGAACTGCCGCGCGGAGACATTCACGGCCAGACGGGTCTCGTCCAGCCCCTGGTCACTCCAGGCACGCAGACGGGCGCAGGCGGTATCGATGACCCAGGCGCCGATCGGTACGATCAGGCCGGAGTCTTCCGCGATGCCGATGAATTCGGCCGGCGGCGACAACCGGCCATCGTGCCGCCAGCGCAGCAGTGCCTCGGCGCCCGCGATCCGACCGTTGTGCAGATCGCCCTTGGCCTGGAAGAACAGCTCCAGTTCGCCGCGCGCCGCGGCGTCACGCAACGCGAACTCCGTCTCCAGTCTGGGCAATGCGTTCACCGCCGTGCCGGGTGGGCCGGAGGTTGCAGAGACTGGATCTCGTTTCATGACGGAAGTAGGAGAGAGAGGCGACACGTTGACTGGATTATCGGCTGGTTGAAATCGATCTTGAATGAAGAATACTTGCAAACCATCGACCCGGCGTGTCGGGGAGACCCTGACCGTCCCCGACGAAGGCGGGACCGACCGCCCGCTTCTGCTATCTTCGCGCCCATGAATCTCCTGATCATCAAGATGACCTCCCTGGGCGACGTCGTCCACATGTTACCGGCGCTGACCGAGGCGGCCGCGCGGCTTCCCGGATTGCGCGCCGACTGGGTGGTCGAGGAAGGCTATGCGGCCATCCCCGCCTGGCACCCGCGAGTCGAGCGGGTGATCCCTTCGGCCATACGCCGC
>CAZONS010000014.1:0-24381 GCA_964581195.1 uncultured Thiobacillus sp.
CCGTCAGACGCGCCCGCGCCTGGCTTGAAGCGCGCGAGATTCCCTATGAGTTCCACGATTTCAAGAAGCAGGGCGTGCCCCGGGACATGATGCGCGAACTGGGCAGCCTGCTGGGCTGGGAATCCCTGATCAATCGCAATGGTCCGACCTGGCGCAAGTTTCCGGAAGACCGCCGCGCCCAGGTCAAGGACATCGACTCCGCCCTCGCCCTGATGCTGGAAAACAGCAGCGTCATCAAGCGCCCGATCCTGGATCGGGACGGCCAGTACCAGGTCGGCTTCAGCGAGGAAAACTATGCCGCCTTCTTCGGTGAATGACGCCGGACGGGACGACGCGTCGGCCAAGGTCCTCGAATACGCCCGCGAACTGGTCGCGCGCCCGTCCACCACACCGGACGATGCCGGGTGCCAGGACTGGCTGATCGCCCGGCTACACAGTCTGGGCTTCGCCGTGGAAAGGGTGGACCAGGGTGGCGTCAGCAATTTCTGGGCGCGTCGCGGCACCGCCTCGCCAGTGGTCTGCTTCGCCGGTCATACCGACGTGGTGCCCACCGGCCCGCTGGAACAGTGGACGAGCGCTCCGTTCGAGCCGACGCAACGCGACGGCCGGCTCTATGGTCGCGGCGCCGCCGACATGAAGGGTTCCATCGCCGCCTGGCTGGCCGCCGTCGAAGCCTTCCTGGCCGATCATCCCGAGCACCCCGGCTCCATCGCCTGGCTGATCACTTCCGACGAGGAAGGCCCGGCCATCGACGGCACCGCGCGGGTGGTGGAAATGCTCGCGGCGCGCGGTGAGCGCATCGATGCCTGCATCGTCGGCGAACCCACCTGTGTCACCCATTTCGGCGACATGATGAAGAACGGCCGCCGTGGCTCGCTGCACGGCCGTCTGCGGGTGAAGGGCATCCAGGCCCACATCGCCTATCCGCACCTGGGCAGGAATCCGGTCCACCTGGCCGCCCCCGCCATTGCCGAACTCGCCGACACGGTGTGGGACGCGGGCAATGACTATTTCCCGCCAACCCCCTGGCAGATCTCCAACATGCACAGCGGTACCGGCGCGGCCAATGTCATCCCGGGCCATGCCGACATCGCCTTCAATTTCCGCTTCGGCACCGCCAGTTCCATCGAGAGCCTGCAAGCGCGCGTGACCACCCTGCTCGACCGCCACGGTCTCGACTACGACCTGGAATGGGAAATCGGCGCCAGGCCGTTTCTCACGCCGCGCGGCTCGCTGGTGGACGCCTTGTCCGAAGCCACCCGGGAGTGCGTCGGCATCAGCCCCGAACTCTCCACCACCGGCGGCACATCGGATGGCCGCTTCATCGCCGATATCGCCGATCAGGTGGTCGAATTCGGCCCGATCAACGCCAGCATCCACAAGATCGACGAGCATGTCGGCGTCGAAGAACTGGCGCAACTGGCCCGCGTCTACCGACTGACCCTGGAGAAACTGCTGCATGCATGAGCACGCCAAGCTTGAACTCGTGACCCTGCGCGACTGGCTGCGCTATGCCGTCTCCCGCTTCCATGAGGCCAGCCTCTTCTTCGGCCATGGCAGCGCCGAGGCGTTCGACGAGGCCGCCTATCTATGCCTGCACAGCCTGCATCTGCCGCCCGACCGCCTCGACCCCTTCATGGACGCGCGCCTGCTGCCGTCCGAGCGGGAGAAACTCGCCGTCATCATCGACCGGCGCATCCACGAGCGCATCCCGGCGCCCTATCTCACCCACGAAGCCTGGCTGCAGGGCTACCGCTTCTATGTCGACGAACGGGTGATCGTGCCGCGATCCTTCCTGGCACCCTTGATACTGGAACGACTGCAGCCCTGGCTGGCGGAGCCGGAGAGCGTGCTGCGGGCGCTCGACCTGTGCACCGGCTCGGGCTGCCTGGCGGTGCTGCTGGCGGAAGCATTCCCGGATGCCGAGGTGGATGCGGTGGATCTCTCGCCCGACGCCCTGCATGTCGCCAGCCGCAATGTCGGGGATTACCACCTCGCCGAGCGCGTGCACCTGCATGAGGGCGACCTGTTCGCGCCGCTGGGCGATGCCACCTACGACCTGATCATCTCCAACCCGCCCTATGTGAACGCCGCCGCGGTCGCCGCCCTGCCTCCGGAATATCGGCATGAGCCGGAACTGGCGCTGGGCTCGGGAGAGGATGGCCTGGACGCCACCCGTGTCATCCTCCGCGACGCCGCCCACCATCTCAACCCGGGTGGACTGCTGGTCGTGGAGATCGGCCACAACCGCGCTGCCCTGGAAGCCGCCTTCCCGGATCTGGACTTCACCTGGCCGGACATCGCCGGTGGCGAGGACACGGTCTTTCTCATCAGCCGCGAACAGCTCGCGCAATAATCCCTACCTATACTTCTTTCGGATCGCCCTCAATGGAGCACGCCATGCAACAACTCGACATCTTCGTCTCCTCGCTGACTTCGTTCTGGACGGAGTTGGCAAGCTTCGTTCCGCAACTGATCGCGGCGCTGGTGCTGCTGTTGCTCGGCTGGATGCTGGCGAAACTGGCGCGCACCGGTGTGATGCGCCTGCTGTCCCTGCTCAAATTCGACAAGGCCACGGAGAAGTCAGGACTCGAAGCCTTCATGAAACATGCCGATCTCGACCTCTCGGTCGGCAGGCTGCTGGGTAACCTGGTCTACTGGTTGATCATCCTGGTGATGATCGTCACCGTCGCCAACTCGCTCGGCCTGTCGATGGTGGCGGAGCTGTTCAACAAGGTGGTGCTGTACATCCCCAATGTGATCGTCGCCATCCTGGTCCTGGTGTTCGGCACCATCCTGGCGCGCTTCATCAACCGGCTGGTGTTCGCCTGGCTGAACAACATGGAGTTCGATGGCGCGCTGACCGTCTCCACCTTCTCCGAATACGCCATGCTGGTGTTCGTGTTCTTCATGGCGATGGAGCAGTTGCAAATCGCCAACGAACTGCTCACCGCCGCCTTCATCATCAGCTTCGGCGCCATCGGCCTCGCCTTCGCCATCGCCTTCGGCCTCGGTGCCCGTGATTGGGCGGCCAAGGTGGTCGAGAAAGTGATGGAAGAAAAACGCCACGGACAATGACCGATGGCGGCCTGCCCGGGTGGGCTCGCCCCTCCCGGCCGCTTGTCAGGGCTCAGCGATCGCCCTTGTTGAGCATGCGCCGGCGATAGGGATGACCGATCTTGCCGCTCTCGCCGCGTGAGGTCGAGGGCGAGGCGGGTTCGAACTCGGCATGATCATCATCATGCTCACGCTCATCCTCGTGGCTGTGTTCGCGCGCGGCCCCCTTCAGCAAACCGCACCACTTCATCAGCTCCTGCACCTCGTTTTCCGGCATTTCTTCCTGCATGCCACGCTTCAGACGGGAAGGCATGGCGACCGGTCCGAAACGCACCCGGATCAACCGGCTGACGGTCAGACCCATGTGCTCCATGATCCGGCGCACTTCTCGATTGCGGCCCTCGCGGATGACCAGGCGATACCACTGATTGACGCCCTCGCCGCCGGCGGGAACGATGCTGTCCACCTCGGCGACGCCGTCCTCCAGTTCCACGCCTTGCAGCAACTGCTTCATCTGCTCGCCGGTCAGGGCGCCGAGCAGGCGCACGGCATACTCGCGCTCCACCTCGTAGCGCGGATGGCTGAGACGGTTGGCGAGGTCGCCATTGGTGGTGAAGATCAGCAGGCCTTCGGTGTTGAAGTCGAGACGGCCGACGGTGATCCAGCGGCCGCCACGAATGGACGGCAAACGATCGAATACCGAGGGACGCCCTTCCGGGTCGTCGCGCGAGACGATCTCGCCTTCCGGCTTGTGATAGATCAGAACCCGGGGCACCTGGCGTTTCCAGGCGAGGCGAACGACGCGGCCATTCACCTTGACCAGGTCGGTCGGCTTGACCCGATCTCCCACCTTGGCCGGCAGGCCATTGATGCTGACGCGACCCTCCGCGATCAATTGCTCCATGTCGCGGCGCGAGCCCATGCCGGCGGTGGCCAGGGCCTTCTGCAATTTTTCACTGTGATCTTCGAGTTCTTCGGGCGATACCTTGAGCGGTCGCCCCTTATAGGAATAGCGTGGCATTGATTGTTGAGGTTTGTTGGTTCTTCTGTTCATATCGGGTCACGGTGGAAAAACTTAAGCCAGAACGGAAAATAATTCATCCAATTCGACAATGATGAAATGTTTTTGATAATTATGATGGCTTGCCATCCATGATCTCCCCGACCTCCTCCTGAGCGTCGCTGGGTATGAGGTCGCGCGCCAGTTCGGGCAGGGGAGGCAGTTCGGACAGGGCGCGCAGGTTGAGATCGGACAGAAAGGCCCGCGTGGTCGCAAACAATGCCGGTCGGCCGGGTACTTCCTTGTGTCCGACCACTTCGATCCAGCCGCGTTCCTCCAGGGTCTTGACGATCTGGCTGTTCACCGCGACACCTCGGATCTCTTCCACATCGCCACGCGTCACCGGTTGCCGATACGCGATCACCGCCAGAGTCTCCAGCACCGCCCGCGAGTAGCGCGGCGGTTTCTCCGGATTCAGCCGGTCCAGATAAGGCTGCGCCTCCGGCCGCGTCTGGAAACGCCAGCCCTCGGCCACCTGCACCAGTTCCACCGCCCTGCCCCGCCAGTCGGATTTCAGCTCTTCCAGGGCACGGCGCAGAAAGTCGTTGCCCAGTTCCACCTCGAATACGCGCTTGATTTCGTTGAGGGTCAGGGCGCCGCCGCTGGAAAGCAGCACGGCTTCCAGGACGCGTTTCACTTCGTGCAGGTCAATCTGAGGAGGCATGATTCGTGGCCACGGCCAATTGAGCGTGAATGGGCGCGAAGGGCTCGTTCTGGACGATGTCGACCAGGCGTTCCCGCACCAGTTCCAGCAGCGCGAGAAAGGACACCACCATCGCGGAACGGCCGTGCGCGGGGTCGAACAGGTCAGCGAACACGCAACGTCCACTGTCCTGCAGATACTTGAGGATGCGGCTCATGTGCTCGCGCACCGAGAGTTCCTGACGACCGATGCGGTGATGCCGGGTCATCGAGGCGCGTTTCAGGATCGCGCCCCAGGCGGCCAGGAGATCGTCCGGCGCCACCTGGGGCAGGCGCCGGACCGCCATTTGCGGAATGTGGACGCTGAGCAACTGGAAGTCACGGCCGAGTTGCGGCAGCTCGCCCAAGCCCCGCGCGGCCTGTTTCATCCGCTCGTATTCGAGCAGTCGCCGCACCAGCTCCGCGCGCGGATCGTGCTCCTCGCCCTCGACTTCCTTCTCCGGTCGCGGCAACAGCATGCGCGACTTGATCTCGATCAGCATCGCCGCCATCACCAGATATTCCGCCGCCAGTTCCAGACGCTTGCGCCGCATCGCATCGACATAATCGATGTACTGGCAGGTGAGCGCGGTCATGTTGATGTCGAGGATGTTCAGGCTGTTGCGGCGGATCAGCCAGAGCAACAGGTCGAGCGGCCCCTCGAAGGCTTCCAGGATGACCTCCAGCGCATCCGGGGGAATGTAGAGGTCGTTCGGCAATTCGCTCCACAGCTCGCCCTGCACCCGCGCCAGATGGCGGATTTCCGCTTCCGCGGCCTCGGCGGTATCCAGCACTTCACTCATGCGTGGACGGCTTTCGTTGCAATCGGGGATAGGATACGGGGCATCGGGGGCGGATGGGCAGGTGAGGACAGAGGCGGGAAAGCGAATGCCGCCGATGCTAGCAGAGCCATGGACTCAAGGGCTTACTCGCGCGCACCGGCGTGAGCGAGAATCACCGCATGAAACGAATCGATCACGACAACTGGTTGCGCGCGGACGCGGGGGGTCGGGCCGAGGTCATGGATGCCGACCGCTGGCGGGAAGCTTTTGTCGGCATCCGGCTCGACCCCGCCGTTCCCGCGGACGTCGCCCGCCTGTTCGAGGCGGCGCGTGGCGGCATGGTCTATGGCTATTTCTTCCAGCCGCTGCTGGCGATGGGGGTGGAACAGTGCTACCGGGTGCTGGAAAGCGGCGCCCGTAAGCGATGCGCCATGGCCGGCTTGCCGGTGCATTGCGATGACAGCCAGGGCAAACCGCATCCCCTCTCCTTCGCCCACAACCTGCGCGCGCTGGCCAAACTGGGCTTGATCGCGGAAACCGACCTGCTACTCTGGCGGCAAGCACCCGAATTGCGCGACTGGGTCACCGCGCCCGCGCACCAGGCCACCCTCACCCAGGATCACGGCAGAACCGCCCTGGTACGCGCGGCGGAATTGCTGGGGAAATTGTTCCGGGCATAGCGCGACCATCCCGCCATCAACCAGACCGAATCCGCGCTATTACGCCCTGCCGATCCGCGTACGCAAGTTGAGGTCGTGCTTGCGGAAGGCTTCCCTGACGTGGGTGCGCAGTTGTTCGTCCGTCCACGGCTTGAAGATGAATTTGTAAACCGCGCCCTCGTTGATGGCGGCGGCAACCACCTGTTGGTCGGCATGGGCGGTCAGCATGATGCGCACCGTATCGGGATGAAGTTTCCTGACCTTGCGCAGCAGTTCGATGCCGTTCATTTCCGGCATGCGTTGATCGGAAATGATGACCCCGACGGGATGCGTTGCCAGCAAATCGAGCGCGGCACGGGGACGGTCGGCGCGCAGGATACGGTAACCTTCTTCATGCAATACGCGGGCAATGGCATTGAGTATGTTCGCCTCATCGTCCACCAGCAGCAGCACCCGCTCCTCCTGGATGAACTCATGCCGGCTTTCCAACTTGATGCCGTCACGCAGCAGTCTGCTGATCTCCTGCTCTGGCACGGGGCGACTGAAATGAAATCCCTGAATCTCGTCGCACTGGAGCGTGCGCAGGAACTCCTGTTGCTCTGAGGTTTCCACGCCTTCGGCCACGGTTTTCAGATTCAAACTGTGGGCCAGGGAAATGATGGCCTGGGATACGGCCGCATCTTCGGCGCTACTGATGATCTCGCGCACGAAGGACTGATCGATCTTGATGCGGTCGATCGGGAAGCGTTTAAGGTAGCTGAGCGAGGAATAGCCGGTACCAAAATCGTCGATGGAAAACTGCACGCCCAACGCCCGCAATTTATGCAGGATGGTGATGGTGGTCTCCGCGTCCTGCATGATCATTCGTTCTGTCAGTTCCAGTTCCAGGCAGTCCGGTGGCAATCCGGTGTCATGCAGGATGGCGGCGACAACCTCGTCCAGGTTGTTCTGGTTGAACTGGCGCGAGGACAGATTCACGCCCATGCGGATTCTCGGAAAGCCCTCGTCGATCCAGGCCTTGAGCCTGGCACACGCGGTACGCAACACCCATTCGCCGATGGGGATGATGAGCCCGGTTTCCTCCGCCAGGGGGATGAAGGCATTGGGCGAAATCAACCCGATTTCCGGATGCCGCCAGCGCAACAGCGCTTCCATGCCGATGATGCGGCCATTGTAGAGATCGACCTGCGGCTGGTAATGCAGCACCAGTTCGTTACGTTGCAGGGCATGACGCAGGTCGTTTTCCATCGCCAGGCGCTCCATGGCCCGGATGGTAAGTTCCTCGGTGTAGTACTGGTAATTGTTGCGGCCCTGCTCCTTGGCACGGTAAAGCGCGCTGTCCGCATTCTTGAACAGGGCCGTGATGTCGCCGCCGTCGCCGGGAAAAATGCTGATGCCGACACTGCATGTAACGAAAACCTCATGCCCCTGCAGCATGAAGCGCTCGGCCAGCGCGGCAAGAATTTTCTGTGCAACGCTGCTGGCAACACGTGAATCTTCCAGTTCCTCCAGCAGGATGGTGAATTCATCCCCCCCCAGCCGAGCAACCGTATCTTCCTCGCGCACACATTGACTCAGCCGCTGCGCCACTTCCTGCAGCAACAGGTCGCCGATCGGGTGGCCGAGGGTGTCATTGATGTTCTTGAAGTGGTCCAGATCGAGGAACAGCACCGCCAGGAGGGTATTGCCGCGGTGGGCGCGCGCCAGCGCATGCTCCATACGCGCATTCAGCAGGAGGCGGTTGGGGAGACTGGTGAGCGGGTCGTGGTGGGCGAGGTGGTCGAGCCTGGATTCCGACTCCTTCATGGCGCTGATATCGGAGAAGACGCCGACATAATGGGTGATCCGTCCGCGCTCATCCTTGACCATGCTGATGTTGAGCCACTCCGGAAAGACGTCGCCGTTCCTGCGCCGGTTCCATACTTCGCCCTGCCAGTGGCCGTTCTCGCGGATGGCACTCCACATCGAGGCATAGAACTGCTCATCGTGCCGCCCCGATTTCAGGAAGGCACCGGTCCACCCCACGACCTGATCCTCGGTATAACCGGTGATTTCGCTGAAGGCCCGGTTGATGGCGATGATGCGGCCAGCGGCATCGGTGATCATCACCCCCTCCGTGGTGTTCTCGAAGACCACCGCCGCCTGGCGCAATTTTTCCTCTCTCGACTTGCGTTGCGTGATGTCCTGCAGCGTCCCGCTCAGGCCGATCACCTTGCCACCGATGTCCTGTGCGGCCTCGGCATGACCATTGACCACGCGCGCCTGGCCATTGGGCAACAGAATGCGAAAGTCGGTGGAAAACTCGCTGGCGTGGTCGATGGTCGACGCGAGCGCCCGTTCCACGTTGTCGCGGTCATCGGGGTGCACCAGACCGAGCACTTCTTCACGTTTCAGCTTTCCGGACCGGGGCGACATTTCCAGGATGCGGCAGGTTTCATCCGAAAGCAGGAATGCATCGCTGGTGGTATCCCATGACCAACCACCGAGATGGGCGATGCGCTGCGTTTCCGCCAGCCGAACCTGATTCTCCATCAGCGCGTCGCGGATGCGCCGATGCTCGATCATGCCGGCCAGGGTGTTGGCCACGCTTTCGAGAAACGCCACCTCCCGGTCACTCCGGTCATGACCATGCTTCAGATAAAGCACCATGACCCCGAGTACGTCATTCCTGGAGAGGATGGGCACGTTGTAATGACCGTGCGGCGCGATGCCGGGATAACTGATTTCGTGGCGAGAATCGAGACAGGCGGCATATTCGATTTCCCGGCTGGCGGCGGCACGCCCGCACAGGCAATGGCCGAAGGGGACCCGCGCGCACAACTTCAGCAAGGCCGGGTTGAGTCCGCGTTGGGCCTTGAGGGTCAATGCCTCCTCACCGCCCTCGACCAGGAAGATGCCGCCCTTGGGCTCGATCGGCAGCCAGGATAGTGCCAGGATGAGGTCCAGCACACGCTCGAATTTCTGCATCAGCGGCGTGTCTTCCATGCTGATGCGCAGGATCGTGTTGAGGGCGGCCTGCTCCTCGCCTTCGAAGCGAAGCATCTCTTCGTTGCGCTTCTGCTCGGTGACATCGGTTCCGACGCAGAGCACACGATTGATCTTGCCATCGCGATTACGCAGAAAAACGAGCTTCCAGGAAACCGAGCGCAGCACCGCGGTCACGGTAACGACTGGGTGTTCAAACAGTGAAATCAGCGCTTCCTCGCCCGCCATGACACGGTGGAAAACTTGTGCGGCGGCTTCCCGCTTTCCCGCCGCAAGAAAGAGATCGAACCAGTTCTTGCCGCTCAGAGTCCGGCAGGAGGCATCGACCAACGCGCAACAGGGCTGGTTGATCAGCGCGATATTGCCGGCCTGATCCAACATGGCCATGGCAATGTTCGATGCATCCAGATCAGCCTGAGTCCAGCCGTTTTTCCTGGCCATCTCGCGCTTCCGTTTATGAGTTGAGGTCGGCCCGTATAGTGCCACGAAAGAATTTACGCCTCACTCGGCGTCCCGCCTGGCAGTCTGTCGGACAGGTAGCGCAGTACCGTAGGTTGGGAAAGTGGTCTCATCGCGCCGACCGCCGGCGTTTGTCGGAAGTCGCCGGCATGAGCCGCCGGCTTTTCCGACCTACGACCTACGAACTACGGATCACTCGTCCTGCCCACGATAGCCGCCCCCCCGCTGCCGCTCGCGGCCGCCGCTCTTCAGCGCCACCGCATATTTGACGTCCACCTCGCCGAAAGCGGGCAGCGACTCGAACAGGTCGTTCGACAGCCGCAGCGTCCAGCCGGCGCCGAGCGCGAGATCGCAACTGGCCTTGTCGTTGCGGTAGAACAGGGTCGCCGGACAACCGACCTGCCGGGTTTCACGGTGCGAGGCGAGCAGATCGATCAACGCGCGCGCATCGATACCCGATTTGAGGGCCAGCTTCAGGCCGGTGGCATAGCGGGTGCGGGCGGCGTCGATGCTCATCAGCTCATCGGCGGTGACCCGCATGCCGCCGGAATACTGGTCGTCGCTGGCCTTGCCGGTGACGATCAGCAACTCGTCCTCCTTGATGAAATTGCGGCTGGCCTCCCAGGTTTCATTGAATACCGCCACTTCGACCTGGGCGGTCTTGTCATCGAGCGTGACGAAACACATCTTGCCGCGCCGGGTCATCTGGGTGCGCATGCTGGCGACGATGCCGGCCAGGAGCTGCTGGCCGGGCTGCGGCTTGACCTCGCGCAACGGCCGCGTGGCGATGCCTTTCAGGGAATCGCGGTCGGCATCGAAGGGGTGACCGCTGATATAGAAGCCGAGCGCGGTCTTCTCCAGCGCCAGGCGTTCCTTCAGCGGCCATTCCGGCACCTCGACCAGGGGGGGCGGTGTCGCCGCGATGACATCGCCGAACAGGCTGTTCTGCGCGGAATTCGCCTCCTGGTTTTCCGCCCATTCCATGGCCAGGCCGACGCTCACGAGCACGGCGGCGCGGTTCGGATGCAGCGCGTCGAATGCGCCGGCGCGGACCAGGGCCTCGATGGCGCGGCGATTGACGACGCGGCGGTCGATGCGGCGGCAGAAGTCGAACAGGCTGGTGAAGGGCCCGCCTGACTCCCGCGCGGCGGTGATGTTGGCGATGGCGTTCTCGCCGGTACCCTTGACCGCGCCGAGGCCGTAGCGAATGGAATCGCGGTCCACCGGCACGAAGCGATAGGACGACTGGTTGATGTCCGGCGGCAAGATCGCCAGGCCGTTCTTCACGGCGTCATCGTGGAAGATCTTGACCGTGTCGGTGTTGTCCAGATCGGAGGAAAGCGACGCGGCCATGAAGGCGGCGGCGTGGTGCGCCTTCAACCAGGCGGTCTGGTAGGTGACCACCGCGTAGGCCGCCGTGTGCGATTTGTTGAAGCCGTATTCCGCGAATTTCTCCATCAGGTCGAACAGGCGCATCGCCAGGGCCGGGTCATAGCCCTTCTTCGCCGCGCCTTCGCGCATGATCTCGCGGTGCTTGGCCATTTCCTCGGCCTTCTTCTTGCCCATCGCCCGCCGCAGCAGGTCGGCGCCGCCCAGGGTATAGCCGCCGATGATCTGGGAGATCTGCATCACCTGTTCCTGGTAGACGATGACGCCATAGGTCGGTTCCAGGCAGGCTTTCAGGTCCGGGTGGAAATAATCGATCGTCTGCTTGCCCTTCTTGCGCAGGATGAAGTCGTCCACCATGCCGGAACCCAGCGGTCCCGGCCGGTAGAGCGCCAGCACCGCGATGATGTCCTCGAAGCGATCCGGCTCCAGCTTCACCAGCAGCTTCTTCATGCCGTCCGATTCCAGCTGGAAGATCGCCGTGGTGTTGGCCTTTTTCAGGATGCCGTAGGCGGCCGGATCGGTGAACGGCAGGGTCTCCAGGTTCACATCCCAGGTGGGGTCGAGGCGGCGGATGTATTTCACCGCCAGGTCGATGATGGTCAGGTTGCGCAGGCCGAGGAAGTCGAACTTCACCAGGCCGACCTTCTCGACGTCATCCTTGTCGAACTGCGACACCACCGACTCCGAGCCCTCCGCGTTGTAGAGCGGACAGAAGTCGGTCAGCTTGCCCGGCGCGATCAGGACGCCCCCGGCGTGCATGCCGATGTTGCGGGTGAGGCCCTCCAGCTTCTGCGCGAGGTCGAACAGCTCGCGCACGTCCTCCTCGTTGTCGTACTTGGCCTTCAGTTCCGGCACCTGCTCCAGCGCCTCGGCGAGGCTGACGTTCTTGCCCGGCGCCGAGGGGATCATCTTCGAGAGCAGGTCGCAGAAGTTGTACGACAGATCGAGCACGCGGCCGACGTCGCGGACCACCGCGCGCGCCGCCATGGTGCCGAAGGTGACGATCTGCGAAACCGCGTCGGCGCCGTATTTGCCGCGCACGTATTCGATCACCCGCCAGCGGTTGTCCTGGCAGAAGTCGATGTCGAAGTCGGGCATGGAGACCCGTTCCGGATTGAGGAAGCGCTCGAACAGCAGGGCGTAGCGAATCGGGTCGAGATCGGTGATCCCGATCGAGAACGCCACCAGCGAGCCGGCGCCGGAACCCCGCCCCGGACCCACGGGTACACCGTTGGCCTTACCCCAGTTGATGAAGTCGGCCACGATCAGGAAGTAGCCGGGGAAGCCCATCTGGATGATGGTGTCCAGTTCCAGTTCCAGACGCGCCTGGTATTCCGGCATCCGCGCGGCGCGTTCGGATTCGTCCGGAAACAGCACCGCCATGCGCCGTTCCAGCCCCTCCTGGGCGAACTGGCGCAGGTAGTCATCCAGTGGCATGCCGCCCGGAGTCGGGAAGTCGGGCAACTTGCTGTTGCCCAGTTCCAGAACCAGGTTGCAGCGCCGCGCGATCTCCAGCGTGTTCTCCAGCGCCTCGGGCAGATCGGCGAACAGGGTCGCCATCTCGTCCTGGGTCTTGAAGTAATCGTCCTCGGTGAAGGTCTTGGGCCGCCGCTTGTCGGTCAGCGTGTATCCCTCGGCGATGCACACCCGCGCCTCGTGCGCGGTGAAATCGTCGCGGCTGAGGAACTGCACCGGATGCGTCGCCACCACCGGCAGGTCCAGGTCCTCCGCCAGGGTCACCGCCCGCGCCACGTGCAGGTCGCACTCGGGGCGGCCATCGCGCTGCAGTTCCAGAAAGTAGCGATCCGGAAAGCGTCTGGCCCACTCGCCGGCCAGCGCGCGCGCGTTTTCCAGCGCCCCATTCACCAGGGCCTGACCGACATCGCCGAGATGACCGCCGGAGAGCGCGATGAGGCCCTCGCCCATGCTGTCGAACCAGGCCGGGTCCACCAGCGCGCGACCGCGGTGCATGTTCTGACGATACGCGCGCGACAGCAATTCGCACAGGTTGTGCCAGCCGACACCGTTCTCGACCAGCACCAGGAGCCGAGTGGGCTTGTCCTCTGACCCCGCCGGCGCCAGCCACAGATCACAACCGGCGACCGGTTTGATCCCTTTCTTGCGCGCCGTCATATAGAACTTCACAAGACCGAAGGTATTCGCCAGATCGGTCATCGCCAGCGCCGGCATGGCGTCGGACTTTGCCGCCTTCACCGCCTCGTCCACCCGCAGGATGCTGTCCTGCACGGAGAATTCACTGTGCAGGCGGAGATGGACGAAGCGCGGGTCGGTCATGGAGTGGGCAGCGGGTAAGGAGCGCGGATTTTAACCCGGCGGGGGTGCCGACCGCCCCGGGTAGAGCGTGACCGCTCGCGGATGTTCGTGCTCCGCGGGGATGCGAGCCGACGATGCCCGCTGGAGAACGACGCCGGCGGGGATGCCGGCGCCACAAGAAAAAGCGCCCAATTGGCCAAAGGCCGCACGGGCGCCGGGGAGCAGGAGCAGCTTCTGGTAATGCTTGATGCTTAGGCGGCGGCCTTCATGGCGACATCGGAAGCCTGGACCACGTGTTCCTTGGCCAGGTTGATGCCTTCCTGGAAAAGATTGCCGTATTCGTTGCTGGTGGCGTGGACCTCGGTCAGGCCCGCGCGGATGACGGAAAGGTTGCGCTCGCCGATTTCACGCGCCAGAGCGGTCTGGCCGGCCATCAGATCCTGATAGCCCTTGGCCTTGGTCAGCAGTTCCACGCCACGGCTGCCGGCATCCATGTAATAGGCGGCCAGCTCGGCCTGTTGCTGGAACAGCTTGTCGAAGGTGCGCATGTTCAGCTCGGTGAGCTTGCGGAACGACTCCAGAAAGGACTCGTTGCTCTTTTCAATGATCTCGATGACGTCTTTTTTCATGGTGAATCTCCAGAGGGTTGAGTGAACCGGTAAAGGCTATTTGTGCAGTGCACAAATGGTGCACTGCACAATACGCACGCGCTACCCGGCTGTCAACACTCTCATTCGAGGAAATCCACCCTGGAAAAACGGCTCAGACTTTTCCGCCCTTGCCGCCCATCACGGGCATCGACTTGCGGTAGGCGTCTTCCATGTCTTTCCAGAAATTGATGTTCTGTTGCCCCAGCTTCATCCAGAAATCCATTGGGTTCTCGCCCCAGGCCCCCTTCATCTGCTCGTTGAACATGCGCTGCTGCTTGATGAACAGATCGAGGCTCTGATCCAGAAAGGCGGTGAAGGCCGCCTGCGTGGTATCGCCATAGAAGCGGATGAAGCGTTCCAGCATGGTGGCGGTGAACAGCGGGCTGCCGCTGGCCTCCTGTTCCATGATGATCTGCAGCAGGATCGGCCGGGTGATATCCGCCTCGCTCTGCGAGTCGACCACACGGAATGCCACCGCGCGCATGACCAGGTCCTTCACCTCGGACAAGGTGATGTAGCGGCTCTCTTCGGTGTCATACAGACGCCGATTCGGATATTTCTTGATCAGGCGTTCACTGGTCATATCGATACTCTCTCAGACTGAGACGCCAACGGCCGAGGCCGCTGGCGAGATTCCCGGACATCAACACATGTGCTGGCCGCCATTGGCGGCAATGTTGGCGCCGGTGATGAAGGCGCCATCCTCGCTGGCCAGGAAGGTCACCAGGGCGGCGATTTCTTCCGGCTTGCCGAGGCGTCCCACCGGGATCTGCGCGACGATCTGGTTGCGCACCTCCTCGGGGATCGCCATGACCATTTCCGTGCCGATATAGCCGGGGGAAATGGAGTTGACGGTAATGCCCTTCTTCGCGGTCTCCTGCGCCAGGGACATGGTGAAGCCGTGCATCCCGGCCTTGGCGGCGGCGTAGTTGGTCTGCCCGAACTGACCTTTCTGGCCGTTGATCGAGGAGATGTTGATGACGCGGCCCCAGCCCTTGTTGAGCATGCCGTCGATCACCTGCTTGGTGACATTGAACACGGACACCAGGTTCACGTCGAGCACGGCGTTCCATTGCTCCGGCGACATCTTGCGGAAGGTGCCGTCCTTGGTGATGCCGGCGTTATTGACCAGCACGTCGACGCCACCGAACTCCGCGTTGAGCGTGTCGCCCATCGCGCGGCAGTCGTCGAAGCTGGAAACATCGCACTTGACCAGGGCCATGTCGAAGCCGGCCGCCGACATCCTGGCCTTCCAATCGTTGGCCTGCGCCTCGTCCATGTAGGTGGAGACCACCTTGCAACCGGCCTGCGCCAGCTTGATGCAGATGGCGCTGCCGATGCCGCCGGTACCGCCCGTGACCAGGGCCACTTTTCCATTCAGTCCGTTCATGTTCATTTTCCTTTAGATACGTTCAACCGCGAGGGCCACGCCCTGGCCACCGCCGATGCAGAGGGTGGCGAGCCCCTTGTTGGCGCCGCTGCGCCGCATCCCGTGCAGCAGGGTGACCAGGATGCGCGCCCCTGAGGCGCCGATCGGATGGCCGATGGAGATGGCGCCGCCACTGACGTTGACCTTGGCGAGATCGAAGCCCAGTTCCTTGTTGACCGACATGGCCTGCGCGGCAAACGCCTCGTTGGCTTCGATCATGTCGAGGTCGGCCACGGACCAGCCGGCACGGTCGAGACACTTGCGCACGGCCGGAATCGGCCCGGTTCCCATGATCGCCGGATCGACACCGGCGCTGCCGAAGCTGACCACCCGCGCCAGCGGCGTGAGACCCAGTTCGCTGGCGCGCGCGCCGGACATCACCACGACGCCGGCGGCGCCGTCGTTGATGCCGGACGCGTTGCCGGCGGTCACCGTGCCATCCTTCTTGAACGCGGCCTTCAGCTTGCCCAGACCCTCGGCGGTCACGCCGGCACGCGGGAATTCGTCACGCGCGAACACGATGGGATCACCCTTGCGCTGTGGAATCTCGACCGGAATGATCTCCGCGTCGAAATGCCCGTTCTGCTGGGCCGTCTCGGTACGCTGCTGCGAGGTGGCGGCGAACAGATCCTGCTCGGCGCGCGAGAACGCATACTGCTCGGCGATGTTCTCGGCCGTGATGCCCATGTGGCAGTTGTTGAAGGCGCACCAGAGGCCGTCCTGGATCATGGTGTCGACCAGTTCCCAATTGCCCATGCGCTTGCCATCACGCGACTTCGGCAGGACATGGGGCGACAGGCTCATGTTTTCCTGGCCACCGGCGATGACGATGCCGGAATCGCCGCACTGCACCGCCTGCGCCGCCAGATGCACCGCTTTCAGGCCGCTGCCGCAGACCTTGTTGATGGTCATGGCGGACACGCCATGTGGCAGCCCGCCCGCGAGTGCCGCCTGTCGCGCCGGGTTCTGACCGACTCCTGCCTGCAGCACCTGACCCAGGATCACCTCGTCGATCTGCTCGGCCCGCAGATTGGCGCGCGCGAGCAAAGCCCTGATGACGCGAGCGCCCAGTTCGCTGGCGGGAATGCCCGCCAGCGCGCCGCCGAAGGCACCGACAGCGGTGCGTCCCGCGGCCACAATAACCACATCGTTGAACATTGGAAGTCTCCTGAAGTAATGGGACATCCTCCCCCGGACGTGATTCTAGCTTGGTTGGGAGTTCCCATTCCGGATAAATGTGCAGTCGCAGCATCGGCAGGAAGCGCACAGGATGGGAGCGCCACGGCCGCGAAGGGCTATGGAATGCGCTCCGATTGCTGCATCGCAAGACCCAGTCGCCTCGGGAGGCGGGCGAAGTCGTCGGCCGCCACCGGACGGCTGAAAAGATAGCCCTGGAAACCCTCGCAACCCTGACTTGCGAGCAGATCGCGCTGCTCGACGGTCTCCACGCCTTCCGCGACCACGCTCAGCTTGAGGATGCGCGCCATGGCGATGATGGTCGCGGCGATCTCGGTGTCGTTGACGTCATGCGGGATGTCGCGCACGAAACTCTGGTCGATCTTGAGTTCATCGATGGGGAATCGTTTCAGATAGGCCAGCGAGGAATATCCGGTGCCGAAGTCATCGATCGACAGGCGCAGGCCGAGCGCCTTCAGCGACCTCAGCAGGCCCACCGCCTGTTCGCCGTGCCCCATGATCATGCTTTCGGTGAGTTCCAGCTTGAGCTGGGCGGCCGGCAAGCCGGTCTCCTCCAGAATGCGCGCCACGCGTGGCACGATATCGCCCTGCCGCAGTTGACGTCCGGACAGATTGACCGCCATGACCAGAGGTTCATGACCGGCATCCAGCCAGGCACGCGCCTGGGCGCATGCCGTGCGCAGCACCCATTCGCCCAGCGGCACGATGAGACCGGTCTCTTCCGCCAGGGGAATGAAGCGAAGCGGCGAGATCATCCCCTCCTCCGGCGAGTTCCAGCGCACCAGGGCCTCACAACCGATCATGACCTCGCCGCGGGCATCCACCTGCGGCTGGTAGTGCAGAAGAAATTCACCGTTGGCCAGCGCCCGCCGCAATCGCGACTCCATCTCCAGACGTTCCCTGACGGCAATGGTCAGGGTGGGCGTGTAGAAACTCGCGGTATTGCGCCCCTGCTCCTTGGCCTGGTACATGGCCACATCGGCGTTCTTGATCAGCTCGGTGGTACTGGATCCATCGTCCGGATAGAGACTGATGCCGATGCTGGCGCTGACATAGACTTCATGACCACTGGGCAGCAGGAACGGGTGCTCGAGCAGTTGGATCATGGTCTGGGCCACCCCGGCGGCCTCCTCGGGTCGGTCGAGGTTCTCCAGCAGCAGCAGGAATTCATCCCCCCCCAGGCGGCCGAAGGTATCGTCTTCCCGCAGTCTTGCTCTCAACCGCTTGGCGAACCCTTCCAGCAGTTCGTCACCGACCGGATGACCCAGGCTGTCGTTGACGTTCTTGAAGCGATCGAGATCGAGGAACAGCACACCCACCCGCTGCCGGTAACGTTCGGCGCGCTCCAGGGCATGTTCCAGGCGGGACTGCAGCAACAGTCGATTGGGTAGATCGGTGAGCGGATCGTAGTGGGCAAGATGCTCCAGACGCGCCTCGGACTGTTTCAACTGGCTGATGTCGGTCATCACCCCGACGTAATGGCTGGCCTCGCCCTCGCTGTCGTAGACGGTGCTGATGGTGAGCAACTGCGGGTAGATCTCACCATTCTTGCGCCGGTTCCAGATTTCTCCCTGCCAATGACCGGATGCCTGGAGACTGGCCCACATCGTCTGGTAGAAGGCGTCATCCTGGCGTCCTGATTTCAGCATGCCGGGATTGCACCCTCTCACATCCTCCAGCGTGTAACCGGTGATCTCGGTATAGGCGCGATTGACCGTGAGGATGCGCGGTGTCAGGTCGGTAATGACCACCCCTTCGCGGGTACTCTCGAACACGGTGGCCGCCTGGCGCAGGGTCGTATCCGCGCGCACCCGCGCCACCGCGATCCCGGCGATGCGGGCGAATTCGCCGATCAGATCGAGTTCGGACTGGGTGGGACTGCGTGGTTGCGCGTAATAGATGCCGAACGTCCCCAGCACCTCGCCGGATTCGTCCTTGAACGGCAACGACCAACACGCGCGAAAGCCGGCCTGGCGGGTGAGCGCGACATGATCCTTCCAATAAGGATGCTCAAGGACATCCTCCACGATCACCGCTTCTCCCAGCGCCGCCGCGCTACCACAGGAGCCGGCGCCAACCCTCACCGCCAGGCCATTCACCGCATCGTTGTACTCCGTGGGCAGACTGGGCGCCGCCCCGGTATACAAGAGACCATCGCCGGCATCCCGAAGCAGGATGGACACCCGCATCTCGGGGTGCATGCGCTCCAGGCGGATGACCATATCCCGCAATATACCCGGCAGCGGCTGGTTGGCCACCAGGCCGTCCAACACCGCGATACGCGTCTGCTGCAACTGCTCCGCGCGCTTGGCGTCGGTGACGTCGCGCCAGGAGCCGATCACCTCGTCCGCCCCAGGGGAAAGACGCAGTTCGTCATGGATCCAGCGGGTCTGGCCGGAGCCGTCGAAGAACCGGTATTCGTGCGTGACTTCACCGTGACTGATCAGCGCGTCGAATGCGGCCAGCGCCGACTCGCGGTCGTCCGGATGCAGATGGGCCCGCCACCAGCCTGGCTGCAATGCCTGCTGCGCCGTGTAGCCGAACTGTCCCTGGATGTTTTCGCTCACCCAGGTTGGAATGAGGCCCGTATCGGTCTGGCGCAGGGTGAACAGCACCACCGAACTGGCGGCCAGGACATATGCCAGGCGCTGCGTGGTTGCCCGCAGGTTGCCGCGCTCGCGCAGCAATTCGGCCTGGCGCCAGACCTTTTCCAGCGTCGCCGGCAATTCATGCAGATAGCCCGGGTGCTTGGAAATGTAATCGTCCACGCCGAGATGGATCGCCCGTGCCGCCACCTCCTCGTTGCCCTGACCGGAGACGATCACGATGGGAATATCCAAACCCCGCTCCGCGCGCACGGCCTTGACTGCTTCGAGCGCGTCGACACCGGGCAGACGGTAATCAAGCAAGAGCACGTCATAGGACGACGGTGTCCGGCCATCCTCCGGCAGCCGGGCCAGTGCCTGCTCGGCGCTGTGAACCACACTCAGGCGAATGTGGGGAGCGTGGCGTTCGAGATGACGTTGGGTGAGATCGACATCGGCCTGGCTATGCTCGGCATACAGCACCCGCAGGCTGCGCGAACGACGCGCGTCATCCTCATGAAAACGTGCCCAGGCAGCGCGCAGCGTGGCGGGCAATTGTTTCAGGGCCGCGTCGCTTTTCACCAGATAATCGTTGGCACCCGCCTGAAGCGCCGCGATGGCCGCCTCCTGGTCACCGGAACCGGTCAGCATCACCACCGCGAGCGGTAGCCGCCGCTCCCGAATATCCGCCAACAATTCCAGGCCGGAACCATCGCTCAGCTTCAAATCGACCAGCGCCAGATCGTAACGGTCAGCGTCCCGCAGACACTCCCGTGCCGCCGCCAGCGAGATTGCGGATTCCAGACCGATGTCCGGCGCCAGGCGAGCCAGAAGCCGTTTCGTCAGGTCGACATCGACCGGGTTGTCTTCGACATGGAGGACGCGCATGGGCTTTACCTGGGCGGATGATTCAACAGGATGGGACGATCGTTGGGATCGCGCCTCAACGCGGCGGTTCCAGGTAATAAGTGGCTCCCCCGCCGCGGCAGGCTACCCGTCCGGACACGCCCACCCATGCGCCGCGCGGCCTTGCGCACGACGGCCTGGCCGCCCCGTGTGCCGGGATAGTCCTTGGCCCGTTGCAGGCGCTGGAAGATATCGAAGATGCGGTCGTGGAATTGCATGTCGTAGCAGATGTCGTTGTCCTGGATGGCAAGCGTAACGCTTTTCTCTGTAGGGGTTGCACTGATGTTCAGGGTTGGCGGCCGGCTATCTCGGCTGAACTTGAACGCGTTGTCGATCAGACTGGAACGGCAGTTGAACGCGCCAGCCCCTCGAGTAGGCGACGGCATGAATCCAGGCGCCGCCCCCGCGCGCTTCGGCTTGCACGGAAATACCCTATTTCGCGGCAGACGTCGGCCAGTTGGTGGCTTCCAGCGCTTCAAGGATGCGCTCGGTGATGTCGCTGGCCAGCAGGCGTTCCAGCCGCACGTCGACGACGTAGGCCTTGACCGTCAGGCCCAGCAGGAAATCGCGGTCATGGCGGCCCTCCACCGCGACGATGATGGGTTGCTTCAGATAGGTGTAGGGGCAGGCGCGCGCCGCGTCGAATGCCGCCGCCCTGGCCTGCGCGACCGGGATCGAAACCGGCAGATCCAGACGCACCACCACCATTTCGGCAAGCTCGCCGCTGTTCGAGTTGACCACCGCGGTCCGCAGCACTTCGGCGTTGGGCACCATGATGGTGTTGTCGTCGAAGGTATGCAGCCAGGTCACACTCAGATCGAGCCGAACCACTTCGCCATAGTGGCCGCCGAAATTGACCATGTCGCCGACCCGGAACGGCGGATTGAAGATCATCATCGCCCCCGCCAGCAGGTTGCGGATGCCGTCCTGCGCGGCCAGGCCGATGGCCAGACCGGCGGAGCCGAGCACCGCGAACAGCAGACTTTCCGGCGGCTGGATGAGGGCGAGCACGACATAGCCGATGACCAGCGACCAGATCAGCACGCGCAGGGCCGGGAAGGCCTGGCCGAATTGCAGCCGGTAGCGCGGAAAGTGCGACGCCAGCCGCCCCAGACCCAGGCGCAGCAGATGCAGCAGCAACGCGGTGGCCGTGACCAGCAGGCCGGCATGCAGCAGCAGCCAGGGTGAGTAGAGTTCGAGAAATTGTTTCAGCAGCCCCTGTTCCATGCGCGCCCCTCAATACAGGTAATTGCCGTTGACCAGATGGGCGATGATCGCCTCGGCGAACAGCGGCACCAGGCGATATTGCCCGGCGTTGCCAGGTGGACATTCCACCAGACCGAGCCGGCCCAGATGCGCGAGTCGCAGCCGGGTATCCTCGGGCCGCGCGCGGAAGATGGCCTGATGCTCCGCCGCGCCGAGCCCGCCATGCGCCGCGATCTCGGCGAGCGTGAAGTAATCGTCGCGATCCAGTTGCCGCAGCGGCGAATAGTCCAGCTTCCGCCAGGCGCCGAGGTTGAATTCGCGCTCGCCCGGCGCGAACGTGGCCGCCCGCAGCAGATGGAAGAAAGCCAGATCGGGCTTGCCCTGACTGAGTCGCTGCAAATCGGCAAGCGCGCGCGGCAGCGCGGTGTCGTTTGCGCCCGGCGTGGCCGTGTCACCCGGGGCGAGGCGGTATCCGGACCGTTCCAGCCGCGCCGTGATGGTGGCCTCCAGGCCGCTCGCGTCGAGATAGCCGAGCGCGATGTGATGGCTGAAATAGCGGTCGGCCTGGTGCAGGTAGATCAGACGCCGCCAGGCCTGTTCGTGGCTGCCGACGACCCAAAGGTGCCGCTCCAGGGTGGCTACCATCAGCGCACCGAGGCCACGCATGGCCTGCGCCGAGCCCATGATCCGCGAAGCCAGGGCATGGCCGCCGTCGAGCACCAGGATGTGCGGTTCACACGCCAGCGCCCGCTCGCGCAAGGCATCGAAATCGGCCGGCGGGTCCGTGATGTCGAACAGGCTGGCGGCGATGGCCAGCGCCTCGGCGCTATCGCGGGGGCGGACATCCAGGCGGTGGTAGCACACGCGCTCGCCGCCGGTGGTCAGCGTCTCGATCTGCCGCAGGAAGCTGGACAGACCACAACCGGCCGGACCGGTAACCGCGAGCATCGTCTTGTCCCCCGCGCGCCAGGCCGACACACAGGCCGTCAGCGACTCCAGTTCGCGCTCGCGGCCGGCAAGCAAGGGACTGCCCGCGGCTAGCGGCGACGCCGCGAAAGCCTCGCAACACACCTCAGGCACCCCCTGCGCGCGCGGATCGGACTGGAAGCCGAGGGCCGAGCATAAGGCCAGAGTGGTGTCCTCCTCCGCCGCCGGCGCGAGCGCGCCGGCTTGTCCACCCAACCATACGGGCCTGGCCCGCGCGGCAAGTTCACGCAGTCGGGAAACGAATTCGCTGATCGTCCAGGGCATGGCGGCACGCAGTATGGAGATACCCCAGTGTTGGCCCAAAACCGGAATATGCCAAGCAGTGACGCGCCCAACTGTCAGCCCTTCATCCCGAATCACGCGCGCCAGACCCGGAAACGAAAAACGGCGGCGGACTCGCGTCCGTCGCCGTTTTTCTTGGTCCTTTTCACCGAAGGACCGGGTCAAGTCTGGATCGACCGTAACCCCTTGAAACTTTGGTGGGCAGTAGTGGTTTCGAACCACCGACCCCCGCCGTGTGAAGGCGATGCTCTACCACTGAGCTAACTGCCCAAAGCGGCGCGCATTCTAATGAATACCGCGCGCCGCGGTCAAAGGCTTTTTTCTTCACGAGGCTAGTAGAATCGCGGCCTTTCGCACCCGACGCAATGATCATGGTCCGCACCCGCTTCGCCCCCTCTCCCACCGGCTACCTGCATATTGGCGGCGCCCGCACCGCGCTGTTCTCCTGGGCGTATGCCCGCAAGATGGGTGGTGAGTTCATCCTGCGCATAGAGGACACCGACCAGGAGCGTTCCACCCAGGCCTCCGAACAGGCCATTCTCGACGGCATGGCCTGGCTGGGCCTCGACTGGGACGAGGGCCCCTACTACCAGATGAAGCGCATGGAGCGTTACAAGGCGGTGGTCGACCAGTTGCTGGAGGAAGGCCGCGCCTATTACTGCTACGCCAGCAAGGAAGAGCTGGACGTGATGCGCGAGGCGCAGAAGGCGCGCGGCGAGAAGCCGCGTTATGACGGGCGCTGGCGACCGGAGCCGGGCAAGACGCTGCCGGCACCACCGGCGGGTGTCACGCCGGTGATTCGCTTCAAGACGCCGCAAGAAGGCGAAGTCACCTTCAACGACATGATCAAGGGTTCCATCACCGTCGCCAACGCGGAACTGGACGACCTGGTGATCGTGCGCGGCGATGGCATCCCCACCTACAACTTCGGTGTCGTGGTGGACGACTGGGACATGAAGATTTCCCACGTCATCCGTGGCGATGACCATGTCAACAACACCCCGCGCCAGATCAACATCCTGCACGCGCTCGGCGCGCCCATCCCCACCTACGCGCATGTGCCGATGATCCTCGGCCAGGACGGCGAGCGGCTGTCGAAACGTCACGGTGCCGTCTCGGTACTGCAATACCGCGAGGAAGGTTTCCTGCCGGAGGCGCTGCTCAACTACCTGGCACGCCTGGGCTGGGGCCACGGCGACGATGAGAAATTCGATCTCGAACAGTTCGTCGAATGGTTCGATGTCGGCCACGTCAGCCACTCCGCAGCCCGCTTCGACGGCTCCAAGCTGACCTGGCTGAATCAGCAGTACATCAAGGAAGCCGACAACGGCCGCCTGGCCGAACTCGCGCGCCCCTTCCTGACGAACCAGGGTATCGACACGCATACCGGCCCCGACCTCGCCGCCCTGGTGGGCCTGGTCAAGGAGCGGGTGAGCAGCATCGTCGAACTCGCCGATGCCCTGCACATCTACTTCCGCCACACCCTGGCGACGGGAGAGGAACTCCAGTCCAAGCTCGGCCGCGACGCCCTGCCCGCCTTCGAGCGCCTGCAAGCCGATCTCGCGACGGTGACCTGGGAGGCCGCGACCATCGGTCAACTCATCAAGGACACCGCCAAGGCCTTCGGCCTGAAGATGGGCCAGATCGGCATGCCGCTGCGGCTGGTCCTGTTCGGCACCGCGCAGACCCCGGCCATCGACCAGACCCTGTTTCTGCTCGGCCGTGAGGAAACACTGCGCCGCTTCGCGGCAGCCTGGCCGCATGCACGGGCGGCGGTGGAGCAATAAGCCTCC
>CAZONS010000015.1:0-23824 GCA_964581195.1 uncultured Thiobacillus sp.
ACTACCTGCCCACCAGCGTGCTGGTCACCGGCTTCGACATCATCTTCTTCTGGGTCGCGCGCATGGTCATGATGACCCTGCACTTCACCGACAAGGTGCCGTTCAAGGAGGTGTATGTCACGGGATTAGTGCGCGACAGCCACGGCAACAAGATGAGCAAGTCCAAGGGCAACGTGCTCGACCCGATCGACCTGATCGACGGCATCGGCATCGACGATCTGGTGGCCAAGCGCACCACCGGCCTGATGAACCCCAAGGACGCCGCCAAGATCGAGAAAGCCACCCGCAAGGAGTTCACCGACGGCATCCAGAGCTTCGGCACCGACGCCCTGCGCTTCACCTTCGCCTCACTGGCCACCCACGGCCGCGACATCAAGTTCGACCTGCAACGCTGCGAGGGCTACCGCAACTTCTGCAACAAGCTGTGGAACGCCACCCGCTTCGTGCTGATGAACTGCGAGGGGCAGGAGATCGCCGCGGGGGAACCCACCTTCGTCGACCGCTGGATCCTCGGCCGCCTGGATGAAGCCACCAGCGCCGTGCGCGCCGGCTTCGACCAGTACCGCTTCGACATGGCCGCCCGCGCGGTCTACGAATTCGTCTGGGACGAGTATTGCGACTGGTATCTGGAACTGGCGAAAGTGCAGATCGCCGAAGGTGGCGAACGCGCGGCCGCCACCCGCCACACCCTGCTCACGGTGCTGGAAAGCGTGCTGCGCCTGGCCCACCCCATCATCCCCTTCGTCACCGAGGAACTCTGGCAGGCGGTCGCGCCACTGGCCGGCACGAAACAGGCCGACAGCCTCATGCTCGCCGCCTTCCCCAAGGCCGACCCCGCCCGCCAGGACGCGGCAGCCGCCGCCGAGATGGCCAACCTCAAGGAACTCACCAACGCCGTGCGCAACCTGCGCGGCGAGATGAACCTATCCCCGGCGCTCAAGGTGCCGCTCTACCTGGAAGGCAACGCCCAACAGGCCAACGCCTGCGCCCCCTACATGAAGCTGCTCGGCCGCCTCTCGGAAGTGCAGGTGGTGGAAAAACTTCCCGAAGGCGACGCCCCCGTCGCCATCGTAGGCAGTTGGCGCCTGATGCTGCACATCGAGATCGACCGCGACGCCGAAATCGCCCGCCTGGACAAGGAAATCACCCGTTTGAGCAATGAAATCGCCAAGGCCACGGCCAAGTTGAGCAACGCCAGCTTCGTCGACCGCGCCCCGCCCGCCGTGGTGGAACAGGAAAAGAAACGCCTCGCCGATTTCGAATCGACGCTGGAGAAAGTGCGGGCGCAGCGGGCAAAGCTGGGGTAGCAACGTAGGTTGGGCAAAGCGCAGCGTGCCCAACAATCCACGGATGCCTTGTTGGGCACGCTGCGCTTTGCCCAACCTACACTTGTGCCGCGATCCTGTCCGCCACCCGCAACGCATTCGCGTAGATCGTCCACGTATACGGCACGCTGCCGCCGGTGGGCATGAAGCTGCCGTCGGCGACGTAGAGGTTGTCGACATCGTGGACGCGGCAGTCGGGGTCGAGCACCGAGGTTTTCGGGTCGCGACCGAAGCGGCAACCACCGGCAACGAGGTTGGTGGGCGGCGCGTCGGAGACGCCCACGCTCACGTCCTTCGCGCCCAGTTCCCGCAACACCCGCGCGCCGCGTTCGGCGAGATAGGCCCCGACCTTGAGGTCGTGCGGGTGCGGCGCCAGGCGGACCTTCGCCACCGCCCTGCCCCATTTGTCCTTCACCTTGCCATCGAGCGCGACGAAACCGTTGTCGGTGGGCAGCCAATCGCAGAAGGCTTCGCAGTCGATGCGGCGGCCGCCGCGAATGGCGGCTTCCAGGCGACGCTTGAAGGCGCTGCCCCAGACCAGGTTGCCGTCTTCATCGCGCCGCTGTGCAAGAGCGAGGGAGATGACGTTGGGATGGCCCATGAGGAAGTCGAGCACACCGCCCTTGATCCGTCCCAGCTCCGGATCGTCGATCACATACCAGTCGTGCAGGGTGCGGTTGACGAAGGGGCCGACCACGCGCGCCTCGCTGGCCCGCTGTGCGCCGAGCGCCGCGTAGTCGAGGCGGCCGTGGCTGACGCCGCCGGCGGAGAAGATCAGGTTGCGGCCGACCTGGCCGTAACGATTGCCGAGGCCATGCGGATGCCTGGCCCCGGGGCTGGAAAGCAGCAGGCGCGCGGTCTCGATGGCCTGGCAGGCAACCACGGTGACCTTGCCGCTCACCCGCTGCTTCTTCCCGGCGCGGTCGAAGTATTCGACCGCCGTGACCCGGCCCCGGGCGTCGGAGCGCAGGCGGAACACCTGGCAATGCGGCCGCACCTCGCAGCGGCCGCTGGCGACGGCGGCGTCGAGCAAGGCGGCGCGGGAACTCCCCTTGGCGCCGCTGGCGCAGCCGTAACTGCCGCAATAGCCGGAATACTCGCAGGCACGCCGGCCGTCCCTGGGCTGCGACAGAATGGCGCGCGGCAATGGCAGGGCGCGATAGCCGAGCCTGTCGCAGGCGCTGTCGATCCAGGCCGATACGGGGTGCTCGGCGGTGGGCGGATAGGGGAAATCCGGGGTCGAGCGCGGCTCCTGAAAGGGATGCGCCACCACCCTGCCGGAGACGCCGACCACGCTTTCCACCTCGGCGTAATACGGCTCCAGGTCTTCATAGGTGATCGGCCAGTCGACCACGTTGGCGCCAGGAATCGGGCCGAATTCACTGCGCAAGCGGAAGTCGACCGGCTTCAGGCGATGGAAAAAACCGGACATGAAGTTGCTGGAGCCGCCGACGACGTTGCCGTTCCAGAAATCCCAGCCGGATTCGGCGGTGGAGGTGGCCGACCAGCCGTCGCCGCCGCGTTCCTCGATGACATGGCGTTCATCGCGCAGGTCCGGCGTGTAGACGCTCTTGCGGCAACAGGCCATCTCGTCCTTGAAGTAGTCGGCCTCGGTGAACCAAGGCCCCTTCTCCAGCACCAGCACGTGCTTGCCCGCCATCGCCAGGCGCCAGGCCACCGCGCCGCCGCCGGCGCCGCTGCCGATGATGACGGCATCGAAATCACTCATGCGCGCCGCGCGGGTCGGGCCGGCCTGGGAAACCCAGGCTGATGCCGGAGCCAGGCCCAGCCGATGCCCTCCGGATTGCCGCCATACACCGGGTCGGCGAGCAGGGCTTCGCAGAGATGGAACATCAGGGTGGCGAGCCAGGTATCGCCCTGATCGGACCGCGCCACCTCGCGCAGCACCTGTTCGCGCCGGATCGGATCGAGGTCGACGAAGGACGTGTTGTGGCGTTGCCGGCCGAGGTCTTCCAGCCAATCCACACCCTTCAGGATGAAACGCTGCTCGTCGCGATCGCCACGCGGATCGCCGAGCACGCCTTGCAGGTGGGACAAGGCATTGATTTCACGCGCGCCGGGCGCGCCGAGTTCGGAAGGAAACAGATGATCCTGCACGGCGGCCAATACCGGCCAGGGGTTGGCGGTAGCGGCAAGCGTGCCGACCGGCGCGAACAGCGCGGCGAGGCCACCGGCGGCGGCCAGGAGAAATGCGCGCCGGCTGAGCAATGCGTGGCGCCAATCGTCCAGCGCACCGGGTTTGGTCCCCCCCTTTGCAAAAGGGGGGTTAGGGGGGATTTCTACAACGTGTGCCTCGCTAGACACCTGAGAAATCCCCCCCCGCCCCCCTTTGATAAAGGGGGGAGTCAGGGCAACCGCCTCACGGGATCTCATGTTCCAGCGTGTATCCCGCCCCCGCGTCCTGACGCAGGGCTTCCACCAGCCAGGGCAGGGTCGCTTCCAGTTGCGCCGGCAGGGTCCAGGGCGGGTTGGCGATGTAGAGACCACTGCCGTGCATGCCGAAGCCCTCCTTGGACGGGCCTTGCACGGATAGCGTCACGTTCAGCCAGCTGGCCGGCCGCGCCGCCTTCAGGCGCGACGGCAACTGGCGCGCATCCGGCTTCTGCAGCAGCGGGTACCAGACCATGTAGGTGCCGCCCGCAAAGCGCGCAAGACCATCCTTGAGCGCCTCGACGGTGCGCGGGTAGTCGCTCTTCACTTCATAGGACGGGTCGATCAGCGCCAGGCCGCGCCGGGTCGGCGGCGGCAGCACCGATTTCAGGCCGGCATGACCGTCCGCCGCGTCTATCCTCACCTGGCGGCCCGCCTCGCTGAAGGTGCTGCTCAACAGACGGTGATCGCTGCTATGCAGTTCGAACAGGCGCAGACGGTCGTCGCGCCGGGCGCGTTGCAGCGCGCACCAGGGCGAGCCGGGATAGAGGCGCAACTGCCCATCCGGGTTGAGACCGCGCACCAGCTCGACATAAGTTGCCAACAGCGGCGGCAGGTCCGCGCGATTCCACAAGCGACCGATGCCGGAATCGAACTCGCCGGTCTTGCGCGCGTAATCGCCGCGCAGATCGTAGATGCCCGCCCCGGCGTGGCTGTCGACGTACCACCAGGGCTTGTCCTTCTGGTTGAGGTAGTCGAGCAGCGCGATCAGGACGGCGTGCTTGAGGACATCGGCATGGTTGCCGGCGTGGAAGGCGTGGCGATAACTGAGCATGAATGCGAGGTTAGCATGAGGCGTTATCATGCCGGCTGGATCCCATGGTGCTGGAACCGGCATGAACGAGAAAATCAAGGAACTGCTGGACCGCATCTCGGCGCTGCAGGAAGAACTCGAACGGGAACTCACCGCCCGCCAGGCCGAACTGCGCTTCCGTCTGGAACACCACCGGGTGCGTTTCGAGCAGGAGGTACTTGAGCGGCAGCGGCAATTCAAGGTCGGCCTGTTGCGCTACCTGGCCGGCACCTCCTGGCGACATCTGCTCTCGGCGCCGGTGATCTACGCGATGATCGTGCCGCTGCTGCTGCTCGACCTGGGCGTCACGCTCTACCAGATGCTGTGCTTTCCCCTCTACCGCATCCCCAAGGTCAGGCGAAGCGATTACTTCAGCTTCGACCGCGAACAGCTCGCCTATCTCAACCTCCTGGAAAAGCTCAACTGCGGCTACTGCACCTACGGCAACGGCCTCATCGCCTATGTCCAGGAAATCGTCGCCCGCACCGAGCAGTACTGGTGCCCGATCAAGCACGCCCGCCGCCTCGCCGGCAGTCACGCGCGCCAGGCGAATTACGCTGATTTCGGCGATGCCGAGGCGTATCGCAAGGAGTTGGCGGAACTGCGCGAATTGCTCAAACGCGAGGAATCGCCGCCCGCCGGGGGATAATCCCCACTCTTTTCCGAATCGTTAATCCCATGCCCATCCAGTGGTTCCCCGGTCACATGACCTCCGCGCGCAAGAAGGCGGCGGAAACCATGGCCAACACCGACGTGGTGATCGAAGTCCTCGACGCGCGCCTGCCGGAAGCCAGCAGCAATCCGCTGATCAACGAGTTGCGCAACTTCCGCCAGCGCCCCTGCCTGAAACTCCTGAACAAGTCCGACCTCGCCGATCCGGCCGTGACGAAGGACTGGCTGGCCTTCTTCAATGCCCAGAAAAACGTCAAGGCGGTGGCCATCTCGGCCAAGAAGGCGAGCGATGTCGCCCGCCTGCCGGCCCTGTGCCAGTCGCTGGCGCCGCACCGCGACGACAACTTCAAGCCCCTGCGCGTCATGATCATGGGCATCCCCAACGTCGGCAAGTCGCCCCTGCTCAACGCCCTGGTGAAACGCAAGGTCGCGGCGGTGGGTGACGACCCCGCCGTCACCAAGTCACAACAACGCATCGCTCTCACCCCGCGCCTGGTCCTGGTCGACACCCCCGGCCTGATGTGGCCGAAGATCGAGATCGACAGCGACGGCTACATGCTCGCGATCTGCCACGCCATCGGCCGCAACGCGGTGATCGACGAGGATGTCGCCACCCACCTCGCCGCCCTCCTCCTCGCCCGCTACCCGGAAGCCCTCACCGCCCGCTACGGCCTCAAGCTCGAAGGCCTCGACGCCCCCGGCGTGCTGGAAGGCATCGCCCGCAAGCGCGGCTGCATCATCAAGGGCCGCGGCGGCGAACTCGACCTGGAAAAGGCCGCCATGCAGTTCCTCACCGAATACCGCAACGGCACCCTCGGCCGCATCAGCCTGGAAACGCCGGAAACGCGGAAGGCGATGCTGGCGGAACTAGCGGCCCGGCGGGAGGAAGTGCCGGAGGAATAAGCGCGGCGCTTTTTCTCGACCCTTTCCCAAAGGGGGGCCGGGGGGAGATTTCAGCCGTACCAAGCAGCCACCGTCGATTCGGCTGAACCCGCGCTTGTAGCGCCGGCTTTATGGCCAGAAGGGCCGGTATCCTTTAGGGCCAGCCAGCTGTTTTGCCGGCGCCACAGGAAGGGCATGCGTGTGCGAAGCCCTTCTGATGACCTGGCTAGCCGCGCTAACCATCAGCCTGGCGAGGCTCATGGACCAGGCGGTTGATGTCGGCGTCGCTCAGCGCGGGTAAGCCGGCCTCCGCTTCGCCGGCAATCTTCTGGCTATAACCCGCAAACCAGCGCGCCGCTTCCTCACGCCGCTTGCGCACATCGACCAACTCCCGCATGTCGTGCCCGGACACCACATAAGCCACCGTGCGGCCGCGCCGGGTCACTTCAACCGGCTCACGCTGCGAGCGATCGATCAACTCCCCAAACTTGCTCCGCGCTTCAACCGAGGTGACTGTAATCATGAGAACTCCGTGAAATGGCCCATTTGGTCCTCCCCGATCCGAGGGTAGGCGGCTACTCTGGCGGAAACCGCAATCGCGAGAAGTTGCGGCCATTCTGGATGGCCCGGCGCTCGATCTCGGCGGCGGAATCCAGCCAGCCGCGTTGTTCCAGGAACAGCAGATAAGCGCGCGTGCTCACCTTGCGGGCGTTATCCGGCAGCAGGAAACCGGCCCGCGCGATCTTGTGGTCCTCGAACAGGAAAACCCCAGTGCGCTGCGGTTGCTGAAGCGCGAACTGGTTCATGGCCTCCTGGATGGCGAATTCCCCCAGATTGGCTTTTGCTGGCGGCAACGCCGCCTCGGCGGAGATCGCCAGGTATCGCCGGAACAACTGCGTGTCACACATCGACAAGCGTCTGGACGCCACCCACTCGCCGATGGCGCGGCTGGTGGGCGTTTCGTTCCGGGTGACCTCGTGCAGCACCATATCGACGATTTCCACCGTCCAGCCGGGTTTCAACAACAGGTCCAGCGCCTCCGCGTAAGCCAGGGTGATCAACGGCCCTGCATCGGGCAGCAGGACGGTGTCGTATGACATCGGCTCAGCCGGCCAAGGCGTTCAGGCTGTTCAGCATCGATTGCGTTGTCGATTCCGGCAGGCGCGGCATCGGCAGATGCGCCTGCGTCATCAGCAAGAACAGGTCTTCCTCACTCGTGATGCCCAGCCTCGCCATGGTCGCCCGGTCATCCGCGCGGCCCAGCGAGAAATCCAGCAACGCCCGAAAGTTCTGATTTCCGCCCGCCTCCGCCGCCTCGAAGGTTTCCACCAGATGCCGCAACTCGGCATTGAACAAGGCATTGATCGAAGTCTCCGCCTTCGCCGCCACCACCTTGGCGCGCTTGAGCAGATCGCGATCGACGGAACCGGTGAAGTTGACGGTGGTGGACATGGTGATTTCCTTGCCTGATGAATATAGCAGGAAGGCTAGCACATAATTATGTGTTAAATGAATAACCCGCTCGCCAAGGACCCGGATGACATTGCATTGCGTCCAGGCTACGGGTGATCGCCCCTCTTGCTTATCCGGATTCGCCGTTGGCCCGCGTCGCGGTGCGCCGGTCGCGCACATAAAGCCCCTTCTCCTTTTTTTGCAGATCGAAGAGGCCAATTGCCGAAAACAGATCCCGCAACTTGGCATAACCGTAGTTGCGCGAATCGAATGACGCCTGTTTGGCTATGTGCTGCCCCACCGCGCCCAGGCCAGCCCATCCTTCATCATCTGCGGCGGCCGCGACGGAATTACGTAACAGGCTCACCAGTCGAGGGTCGCCTTTCAACTCATTGGTGCTCTTCTTCACAGGCGCTGGTTTGGTAGCCAACACGGGAGGGGGGTCCAGCGACTTTGCGCTCTCTTTCTCCACAGGTTTTTCCGGAACCTGCGCCAATTCCGGACTACCAAGGTTTTCCAGGTAGAGGAAGAGCGAGCAGGCCTTTACGAAAGGCATGGGTGTTTTCTCCTCGCCAAATCCGAGCACCTTCAGACCGTTGGCCCGCAGGCGCAGTACCAGCGGTGTGAAGTCGGCGTCACTGGAGACCAGGGCAACACCTTCCAGATGCCTGGAATAGAGCAGATCCATCGCGTCGATGACCATCGCCATGTCACTCGCATTCTTGCCCTTACTGTAATCGAACTGCTGCATAGGCTGGATCGCATACTCATGCAGCACGGCTTCCCAGCTCTTGAGATGCGGGCTCTTCCAGTTGCCATAGGCGCGTCGAATGTTGATGACGCCATATTTTGCGAGTTCGCCCAGCACTTCCTCGATCTTGCCGGCCGGACTGTTGTCCGCGTCGATGAGCAGCGCGATGCTGGCGTCGTGGGTCATGGTCTTCCTCCCTCGTGATTTCGATAAACCTTGACGGAAATGATGCTAAGGCGTGCCTCGCCGCGAAACCCTCGCCCCCAACCGCTCCATATACAAATAGATCACCGGCGTCAGGTACAGCGTCAGGAACTGCGAGACGGCGAGGCCACCGACCACGGCGAGGCCCAGCGGCTGGCGGATTTCGGCGCCGGCGCCCCAGCCGATGGCGATGGGCAGGGTGCCGGCCAGCGCGGCGAGGGTGGTCATCATGATCGGGCGGAAGCGGACCAGGCAGGCTTCGCGGATGGCGTCGGCCGGGCTCATGCCGTGCTGGCGCTGCCGGCTGAGGGCGAAGTCGATCATCATGATGGCGTTCTTCTTGACGATGCCGATGAGCATGATGATGCCGACGAAGGCGTAGAGGCTGAGGTCGACCTTGAACAGCCAGAGGGTGAGCAAGGCGCCGAGGCCGGCGGAAGGCAGGCCGGAAAGGATGGTGAGGGGGTGGACGAAGCTCTCGTAGAGAATCCCCAGCACCAGGTAGACCACCAGCACCGCGACCAGCAGCAACAGGCCCAGGCCCTGTTGCGAGGCCTCGAAGGCCTGTGCCGTGCCTTCGAGGCTGCTGCTGAGCGAGGCGGGCAGGCGCAGTTCCCGTTCCAGCGCGCGGATGCGTTCCACCGCCGTGCCCAGCGACACCCCCGCTTGCAGGTTGAAGGAGATCGTCACCGAGGGCAGTTGCCCGGAGTGGTTGATGGTGAGGGCCTGTGAAGCACGGCTGACTTTCGCGACGGTGTCCAGCGGCACCAGGGCGCCGGCGCTGGAACGCACATACAGCCGCGCGAGGCTGGCCGGGTCTTCCTGGAATTCCGGGGCGAGCTCGAGGATGACCTGATACTGGTTGCTGGCGCCGTAGATGGTGGAGATCTGACGCGCGCTGAAGGCGCTTTGCAGGGCGTCCTCCACCTGGCCGAAGGTCAGGCCCAGCGCGGCGAGCTTGTCGCGGTCCACTTCCAGCGCCATCACCGGGCTCTTGTTGTTGAGGTTGCTGTTGACGTCCTCGAAGCCGGGCAGCTTGCGCAGGCGCGCGAGCAGCACCTCGGTCCATTCGTACAACTCATGCAGGTCGGTGCTTTGCAGGGTGTATTGATAGAGGCCGGTGGTGGACTGGCCGCCCAGGCTGATCGGCGGCGGGTTTTGCAGCGAGACCTTGATGCCGGGCACGGCGGCTAGTTTGGGCCGCAGTTTCTCGATGATCTGGTCGGGCGTCATCTTCCTTTCCGCGCCCGGTTTCAGGCGCAGCAGCAGGATGCCGCTGTTGGGCGTGATGCGCGAGCCGCCGGAGCCGACCACGGACATCAGCACTTCGATGTTGGGATCCTGCGCCGCGATGGCGGCCACCGCGCGCTGGCGTTCCACCATGCTGGCGAAGGAGGTGTCAGGCGCGCCCTCGGTGCGGCCCATGATGCGACCGGAGTCGCCGCTGGGCAGGAAGTCCTTGGGGATGTCCCGATACAGGACGACGCTGCCGGCGATGCTGAGGAAGAAGGTGGCCAGCACCAGGCGCGGATGCGCCAGACTCCAGGCGAGGCTGACGCGATAGCCGTTCAGCAGGCGTTCGAAGATGCTCTCGAACAGCCAGTACAGCTTGTTGTGTTGCTTGCGCTTTTCCTGGCGCAGAGTGTGGCGAAGATAGCGGCTGGCCAGCATCGGCGTCAGGGTCAGGGAGACGAAGCCGGAGACCAGGATGGCGGCGGAAATGGTCACCGCGAACTCGTGCAGCAGGCGGCCGATGATGCCGCCCATGAACATCACCGGGATGAACACCGCGACCAGGGACAGGGTCATGGAGACGATGGTGAAGCCGATCTCGCGCGCACCCTTGATCGCCGCGTCGAACGGTTTTTCCCCCGCCTCGATGTGGCGCACGATGTTTTCCAGCATGACGATGGCGTCGTCCACCACGAAACCCACCGAGAGGGTCAGCGCCAACAGGGAAAGGTTGTCGAGACTGAAGCCCATCGCGTACATGGCGGCGAAGGTGCCGATCACCGAAATCGGCAAAGCCAGGGCGGGAATGGCGGTGGCCGAGAGGTTGCGCAGGAACAGCAGGATGACCAGCACCACCAGGCAGCCGGCCAGGATCAGGGTGAACTGCACATCATTGACCGATTCGTGGATGGTGATGCCGCGGTCGTAGAACACGGAAAGCTGGATCGACGCCGGCAACTTCTCCTGGAACGCCGGCAGGATGGCCTTGATGGCGGCCACCGTGGCGATGGTATTGGCGCCGGGTTGGCGCTGGATGGCGAGGATGATGGCGCGCTGGCTGTCCTGTTTGTCCACGATCCAGTTGGCGCGGCGGTTGTCCTCGACGCTGTCATGCACCGCCGCCACCTCGTCCAGACGCACCGGCGCGCCGTTCTTCCAGGCGACGATCAACGGCCGATAAGCGGCGGCATCCTCCAGTTGGCCATTGGCGCTGAGCGCGAAGGTCTGCTTCCCGCCCTCCAGGTTGCCGATCGGCTGGTTGACGTTGGCGGTCGCCACCGCCTGGCGCAGTTCGTCGATGCCGATGCCGCGCGCGGCGAGCGCGTTCGGGTCGGCGTGGATGCGCACGGCGTACTTCTGCTCGCCGTAGATCAGCACCTGCGCCACCCCGGGAATGGTGGAAATGCGCTGCGCCAGCTGGGTCGAGGCGTATTCGTTCACCACTGTCAGCGGCAGCGTGTCCGAGTGCATGGCGAGGTAGAAGATCGGCGAGTCGGCCGGATTCACCTTGCGGAACGACGGCGGCGTCGGCATGTCCGAGGGCAGCTTGCGCTGCGCGGCGGCGATGGCCGCCTGCACATCCTGGGCGGCGGCGTCGATGTCGCGGTCGAGGCTGAATTGCAGCGTCACCGAGGTGGCGCCGCGCGCGCTCACCGAACTCATGTTGTCCAGCCCGGAAATGGTGGAGAACTGCGCCTCCAGGGGGGTCGCCACCGCCGCCGCCATGGTCTCCGGCGAGGCGCCGGGCAGGCTGGCCGACACCGAAATGGTGGGGAAATCGACGCTGGGCAGTTCCGACACCGGCAAGGCGCGATAGGCGATGACGCCGAAGATCAGAAACGCCGCCATCAGCAGCGTGGTCATCACCGGTCGGCGGATGCAGAGTTCGGGGAGTTGCATGGCGAAGGCGCGGAGTCGGGCGAGGTTGGGCGAGGTCGCCAGACTATCCTATCCGGGCGGGCGCGGCAGGGCTTCGCATGACCGGGAGCGGGTCGATCTGATACTGTCCGCCGGCCGCCACGGCCCTGTCTCCACGCCCAACCGCCCGGAACCATGCGCACGCCTTCCCGACCTTCCGAGAAACGACGGAAACCACCCCGCCCCCCCGCCGCCATCGCGCCGCCGCCGGCGGCCAGTCGCAAACAGGTGTTCGATGTACTGCGCGGCGTCGCCATCGTCCTGATGGTGGCCTACCACTTCTGCTTCGACCTCAACTATCACGGCTATACCCGGTTCGATTTCAACCACGACCCGTTCTGGTTGAGTTTCCGTGCCGGCATCCTGAGTCTGTTCCTCGGCCTGGTGGGGGTCAGCCTGGTGTTGGCCACGGTGTCCGGTTTCCGGCCCGCGCCTTATTTCCGCCGGCTGGCCTGGCTGGCGGGCGCCGCCGCCGTGGTCAGCCTGTCCAGCTTCATGATGTTTCCGGCAAGCTGGATCTTCTTCGGCGTCCTCCATTTCATCCTCGTGGCGAGCCTGCTGGGTCTGCTGTTCCTGCGTTTTTACTGGTTCAATCTGGGTCTGGGCGCGCTCCTGCTGCTGGCCGGCAATACCTTGCAACTGCCGTTTTTCGATCAACCCGCGTGGCAATGGATCGGCCTAATGACGCACAAGCCGATCACCGAGGATTACGTGCCGCTGCTGCCCTGGTTCGGCGTGGTGCTGATCGGTCTGTTCCTGGGCAAGCTGGCCCAGTCGAGCGCGGGTGGACGTCGCCTGAGTGGCTGGCACAGTGAGCGGCCACCGGCGAGGCTGCTCGCCCTGGCCGGGCGGCATAGCCTGCCGATCTACCTGGCGCACCAGCCGCTGTTGCTGGGGCTGTTGTGGGCGGTGGGCGCGCTGGCTGAGCTGTAACCACGGCGGCCATCGGTGCAATCGCGGCCGGAGGCCGCTCCTACTTCACCTTGACCTTGGCGCCCGGTGTCAGCCGCGAATGGCCGTCGGTCACAACGGTTTCGCCGGCGGCCAGCCCTTCGGCGATGGCCGCCAATCCGTCGCGGGTCTGGGCGAGGCTCACCCGGCGCATCCTGACGCCCTCGCCCTCCAGTACGTAGACGAAGCTGCCCTCCGGCCCCTGCTGGACCGCCTCGGCGGGCACCGTCACGGCGTCGCGCAGGGTGTCCAGGCGCAGGCTGACGATGAGAAACTGGCCAGGGGCCAGGCCACCGTCGGCGTTGGCGCCATGGTTTGCTATCTCGGCCTTCATGCGCAGGGTGGCGGTGGCCGGGTCGACGGCGTTGTCGAGGAACACGACCTTGCCGCCGGCAACCGCCGCGCCGCCATCGGGCAGACGGATTTCGACGCCGAGGTCGCCGCGCGCGCGCGCCGCCTGGATGGCGGGCAGGTGTTTTTCCGGCACGGCAAAGCTGACGTAGAGGGGGCGTACCCGGTTGACCACCGCCAGTTCCGTTTCGTTGATCTTGACGCTGGCGCCGGGATGCACCAGGCGGGCGCCGACGACCCCGGCGAACGGCGCCCGGATCGTGGTGTAGGCCAACTGCTGCCGCGCCAGGTCCAGCGCCGCCAGGTCGGCGTTCACCGTGGCGGCGGCGGCAGCGGCGGCGGCGCGCATGTCGGCGACCTTTTCCTGGGAGACGAACTGTTGTTCCAGCAGCGACTGGTAACGCGTCACATCGGCGCGCGCCTTATTGAGCAGGGCCTGGTCACGCGCCAGGGTGGCCTCGGCCTGCCTGACCCTGGCCTGATAGTCGGCCGGATCGAGCCGCGCCAGCACCTCACCCTTGGCCACCGGCTTGCCCTCGGCGAAGCGCACGTCCAGCACCTGGCCGTCGACGCGGGACTTGAGGGTGACGGTTTCATAGGCTTCGCCGCGCCCCACCACTTCCAGCGTCACCGGCATGTCGCGGCCGACCGCTTGAGCCACGGTCACCGGCACCGGCGGCTTCCCCTTCTTTTCCGGCACCGACGGTTTGGCGTCCGGCCAGAAATGGACCGCCGCGCCGGCGAGCGCGAGGAACAACAGGAGAATGCCGATTTTTTTCATGTCGATGGCCGGAAGCGGAACGCGCCGTCTGCGCGACGGCAATCTTAGCCGCTTTGCGGCGGCGTGGCCGGCACGGCCTCACGCGCTTTCGCCTGCGCCGGCGCGGCGCGCAGGTAGCGTGTGGCGAGCGTGCGATAGAGCGGCGGGCAGACGGTGCGCGAGATGCCCGAAGCCAGCAGGGAGACGATCATCAGGTCGATCACCAGGCCATAGCCACTGACCATTTCCATGACGATCACGAAGGCGGTGATCGGTGTCTGGGTGACGGCGGCGAGGAAGCCGGCCATGCACAGCACGTTGATCATGCCGGACGAGTAGCCACCGCTGAACAGCTCGCCCAGGTTCTGGCCGAAACCGGCGCCGACCGCCAGCGAGGGCGCGAAGATGCCGCCGGGGATGCCGCTGGCGAAGGACACCAGGGTGGCGAGAAACTTGTCGATGCCGTAATGCCAGGGCAATGGCCCGCTCTGGTCGAGCAATTGTTTGGCCTCGCCATAGCCGGTGCCGAAGGTGGCGCCACCGGAGAGCCAGCCCAGGAGGGCCACCACCAGGCCGCAGGCGGCGGCGAAACGCACCGGGTAACGGCTACGCCATTCGCCCAGGCGGCCATTGGTCCCCGAGGTGCTCCAGATCAGCAGACGGGCGAAGGATCCGCCGGCCAGCCCGCACATCAGGGCGACGGCGAACAGCATGCCGGGGTGGTGCGGCGTGGTCACGGTGCCGAGATTGAGCCAGCCAAAGTAGGTGTAGTTGCCGAAAAAGGCCTGGGTGACGACACCGGCGATCACGATGGCGGTGATGATCAGGCCGCTCATGCGCTCGGCCATGCCGCGGCTGAGTTCCTCGATGGCGAACAGGATGCCCGCCAGCGGCGTGTTGAAAGCGGCGGCGATGCCGGCGGCGCCGCCGGCGGCGAGCAGATGGCGGCGGTCGACCTGAAGCCGGCGCGGCAGACGCTCGCCGATGGCCGCCATCAGGGCGGCGCCGATCTGCACCATCGGCCCTTCCCGGCCCATGGAGAAGCCGGAAAAGATCGCCCCGGCGCCCAGAAATATCTTGCCGAAGACGATGCGCAGGGAAAGCAATGGGGCATGCGGCTTGTGCCGCTCGCCATGACGCGCCATCTCCGCCATGACCTGCGGGATGCCGCTGCCTTCCGCGCCGGGAAAATAGCGCCGCGTCAGCCAGACCACCAGGGCGCCCCCCGCCGGCGCGATCACGAAGGGCCAGAACGGGTACTGACCATGCAGGCCATGCAACACCTCGACGCTGAAATCGATGAGTTCGGCAAAGCCCACCGCCACCAGGCCGATGGCCACCGCCCCGCCCCAGAAGATCAGCCGGCCCAGCCAGAGATGCCGATACGCCACCTGCCGCCGCCGCCAGCGCGCCAGGGCGGCGGCGGCGCGGGAAGCACGGGTGGTCTGAGGTGAGTCTTCAGTCATCGCATCGGTGGAATCTGCCCGGGCCTGTCTAGTCGGCGAACTCCAGGCGCTCCCGCAACTGTTCCAGCGCCGCCAGCGCGCAGCGTTCATCCTTCTCGCCGCCGGGCGCTCCGGAAACCCCCAGGGCGCCGATCAGGGCGCCGCCGGCGCGAATCGGAACCCCGCCCTCGAGCATCAGGATCCCGCGCACATGGTTCATTTCCATGCGGATGTCCTCGCGGTTGCGACGGAAATCAGCGGAAGCGACACCGGAAAGGATCACCGCCTCAGCCTTCTCCCGCGCGATCTGCAGGGTGTAGCGGGAGGCCAGAGAGTCGCGCAGTACCACCTGCACGTCGCCCGCCCGGTTCACCACCACCGCGCTGACCTGCCAGCCGTCGCCACGGCAGGAATCCACCGCTGCCTGCGCCAGGTCGCGCGCCAGTTCCATGCTCACCGTGCGCTGGGTAATGACGTCCCGCGCGGAGACGTCCTGCGCGGCGAGAGTGAAGACCACGGGGAGCAGCGCGGCGATGCGGCGCAAGAGTTGGGTTGTCATATCGGTTGCGGCTGGGCTTGAAACAGGCTGTGTGGGCGAGGCTGGTTTGCCTGCCTCGTGCCCGGGTAGTTTACGGCAAGGCGCGGCGCCGGCGCTCAGGTGCCGCAGAAAGTGCGGAATTCCGCCATGAAATCGCCCGGCGCCGGTTCGGCGTAACGGGACAGATCCGGGTCTTCGCGATAGGGCCGCCGCAAGGCGTTCAGCAGTTGCTCGAACGGCCCCAGGTCGCCTTCGTCCGAGGCGGCATCCAGCGCCGCCTCCACGCGATGGTTGCGCGGGATCAGCCAGGGGTTGACCCGTCGCATGGCTTCGGCGCGCTCAGTACCGGCATCGACACCCGCGTCCTCGGCGGCACAGCGCTCGCGCCAGCGTTGCAGCCAGCGATCCAGCCCCGGCTGCCCGGCGAACAGGGCCCGCAGGGGGCCCTCATCGCCCGCCGCCGCATCCGCCAGCCGCCGCCAGGCGAGGGTGAAGTCCACCTGCTGGGCGTGCAGCAGGTCCAGCCAGCTTTCGCCCAGCGCGAGATCCACGCCGTCCCCGCCTTGCCCAAGACTCGCGTCCCGATCGCGCACCCCCAGTTTCGCGCGCAAACCGGCCAGCCAGTGATGCTGGTAGCGTTCGGGGAAGGCATCGAGAACCTCGGTGGCCAGCGCGATCGCGTGGCCCTCGCTCTCCGCGATCAGCGGCAGCAGGGTCTCGGCCAGGCGGGACAGATTCCAGCGGGCGATGCGCGGCTGTTCCTCGTAGGCGTAGCGGCCCATTTCATCGATGGAACTGAATACCGTGCCGGGGTTGTAGGCTTCCATGAAGGCGCACGGCCCGTAGTCGATGGTCTCGCCGGGGATACCCATGTTGTCGGTGTTCATCACCCCGTGGATGAAGCCCACGTGCATCCACTGCGCGATCAACGCGGCCTGGCGCTCGGCCACCGCAGCCAGGAAACCCAGGTAGCGGTCCTCGGTCGCGGCGAGTTCGGGGAAATGCCGGGCGATGGCGTAATCGGCGAGCTGGCGCACCTGCTCCGGCGTGCCATGCGCCGCGAAATACTGGAAGGTGCCGACGCGCAGGTGGCTCGCGGCCACCCGGGTCAGGATGGCGCCGGGCAGCGCGCGCTCGCGAAACACCGGCTCGCCGCTGGACACCACCGCCAGCGCCCGGGTGGTGGGAATGCCCAGGGCATGCATGGCCTCGCCGATCAGCACCTCCCGCAGCATGGGCCCCACCGCCGCCTTGCCGTCGCCCCGGCGGGAAAAGGGGGTGCGCCCCGAACCCTTGAAGGCGATGTCGCGGCGCCGGTCGTGACGATCGATCACTTCCCCGATGAGCAGCGCCCGACCATCGCCGAGTTGAGGATTGAACTGCCCGAACTGATGCCCCGCGTAAGCCTGGGCGATGGGTTGAGCGCCTTCGGGCAGGGCGTTGCCGGAGAACATCGCCGCCAGCGCGGCATCGTCATATTCCGCCAGGTCCAGCCGCAACTCCTTCGCGAGGCCATGGTTGAAGAACAGCAGCACCGGCGCCGGCACCGTCGCGGGCGGGCATGATGCGTAAAAGCCGGCCAGATCGCGGGCGTAGGTGTTGTCGAAGGGAATGACGGGCATCGGTGGATCCAGGATTCAGGCGCAAGCGAACACTTGGCCAACGAATTGAAGCTTGGGGCCTGGCGCGCGGAAATTCCACCCCATCGCCACCAGGGAAACACGCCTCGGTACGCCATGCCTCGAGACGATGCCGATCAGGCTGATGTCCAAGAAGAAACGGTATCGGGATAGGGGCGGTCAGGATATCTGACCGAGCCCCTCCCACACCACCCGGCATGCGGGTCCGCACCGGGCGGTTCGAGGAGTTGAGGTCATGAGAGACGAGGCACACCAAGTTTGTCGAAATAGGCGATGGTCAGCACCCGTTTGATGTCGCCATCGCTGTTTCTCCACCAGCAGCGGGAATTGCCTGCCACACGCTTTGCCACATGCTCGGCTGCGCCCAGGTTGGTGAGTTCCCGGTAGATCGTGCTACCCCGCTTCCAATGCTTGAGTTGAATCGCCCGTAGGCGATGACGCAGCCATTCGTCCAGCGTGCGCCAGACCTTGGGTGTTTGCGCCAGCCCGAAGTAGGCTTTCCATCCCAGCAGGTAAGGTTTGAGCTTATCGATGACCTCCGCCATGCTGCGCCCGCCCGAGCGCCGGGTCAGTTGCCTGATCCGTTGCTTGAACGTCGCCAGCGGCTTGGCGGCCACCCTGCGCTTGACGCCTTCCTTGCCAAACCAGAAGCTGTAGCCCAGAAACTTCCTTCCCGTCACGCTCGCCACCGCACTCTTGGTCTCATTGACCTTGAGCCGCAGCTTGGCGTAACACCGCCGCAATAGCGCCATCACCCGCTCCCCCGCCTTCCGGCTGCGTACATAAACGTTGCAGTCGTCGGCATAGCGCGCAAAGCAATGGCCGTGCTTCTCCAATACCTTATCCACGTCATCCAGCAGCACGTTCGCCAGCAGCGGACTCAGCGGCCCACCTTGCGGCGTGCCCTGGTACCGCTCCAGCACCACGCCATCGCTCATGATGCCGCTGTTCAGGTACGCCCGAATCAGCCGGATCACTCCGGCGTCGTCGATGCGCTTCCGTAGGCGGTCGATGAGAATGTCGTGATTGACACGATCGAAGAATTTCTCCAGATCGACGTCCACCACGATCCGCCGACCGGATTGGACGTAGCCCTGCGCCGCAAGAATCGCGTCGTGTGCCCGTCGTCCCGGCCGGAAGCCGTAGCTGTGTTCGCTGAATGTCGGGTCAAGCCTCGGTTGCAGCCCTTGCAGCAGGGCTTGCTGGATCAGCCGATCCGTGACCGTCGGAATGCCAAGCTCGCGCTCGCCACCGTCCGGTTTCGGAATCGTTACCCGTCGTACCGGACTGGGCCGGTACGTCCCCCGCAGCAATTGTTCCCTTATCGTCGGCCACGCCGTGACGAGGTAACGTGCGGTCTGGCCAATGTCCAGCCCATCCACGCCCGCCCCCCCTTTGTTGGCTTTGACTCGTTTCCACGCTTGCCGCAGGTTCTCTCTCGTCAGCACCGCCGTGAGCAGCGCCAACCCTGTGTCCTCGGTGTCCCGTCGCGGGTTGTTCGCTTCGTCACTGACTGGATCACGCCCGGCTTCACCGTGCGCTACGCCCGCCCGCTCCGCTTGCGCGGACTTCTGACGCCTGGCGTTCAACATCGACATGGCCTTGAACACTCCTCTTCGTTCGGCCCTTCGCCCCTTGCCGGCAGCTACTATGGCCTCTGCTGACTTCTCGCTCCGCGCTTTCACGTCGGCCTTTCAGCCGTGAGGCGAGATCTCCCCGGGTAAGAACGCACTCCTTCGCTGCACAACCGCCGGATTTACGCTGCCTCGCCTTGATCACGAGAGCTTCGCGGAATCTCGCCCGCTCGCCCTGCTCGGCAGCGCCTTCTATCCAGTTCTTGTCCATCGGCTCGCAGCTTCGCTCCACGCTTCCTCCCCACGCTCAGTCACCCTCACGCAGTTGCGCTTCGCTTCGTTCGCTGTGATCAACTTACGGGAGGACTTTCACCTCCAAGAGTGCGCCCGTGCCGGGCGCACGAAAAAAACGGCGGCACATGCCGCCGTTTCATGGGCTGGAGCTCGGCTCAGGCACGGCGGCGACGACGGCCCAGCACCACAGCCACCAGGCCGATGCCGAGCAAGCCCAGTATGCCTGGCTCGGGAACGCCACTTACAGCCGGCGAGTTCGGAACGCCACCGAGCGGGAAGGCGGGATCGCCAGTGCGCACGGGCAGGAAAGCCCAGGATGCCTGGTAGGGCGCGGCCGTCGCGTCGAAGTCCGCGACAAAGCTGAAACCGGAGAGCGAACCACTCGGGGCGATGGCGCCATCGAACTGGCCTTCACACACGGCCACGATCTGCGGAGCGATGCTGTCCAGCTGGGGCTGGGCCCAGCAGGTGTTGAACCAGTGCAGAACCTGGGTGGCCGTCGTGAACGGGCTGCTCGCGCCGGCATAGAAAGGATCGCCCGGGTTCTGCCAGGCGGCGACACCTTCCCAGCCGGTACTGGGATTGGCCACGCCGATGGTCTCGATGCTCCAGTCCCAATTGATCGGCGACATGATGTTGGTGATACCGGCATCGCCGAACCAGGGCAACTCCCAGTCGACGATGAGGGGTTGCTCCGGATCATTACCCCCATCCTGCAGACTGGTGTTGTTGACCGTGTAACCGTAGGTCCAGGTGCCGTTGCCGTTGTCGGTGACGCTGTCAGTCACGGTCGAATTGCGCGTCCAGCCAGCGGCGACACCCGCCGTCGCCGGCAGCGCGGCCATCAGCCCCAAGGCCAAAATCGCGGCGGCGGCGCTTTTCGTGTATGGATTCATCAAGGTCGAGATAGCCATCTTCCGTTCTCCTCATTTCAATCGGGCGAATTCGCCCGCAAACACAAGCAAGTCCCGAACCAGAATAATTTATTTTTTATTATCAATTGGTTACGAATATACCGCGAAGAGAGTGTAAAGAATTACGACAGACTTTCCTTTAAGGGTTTTCATGTTCAGCCGGCATCTCGCGAGGTAGGTTGGCTCATCCATCCATGTCATGATTGCCTACCTTCCGCTCCCGGATCAGCCATGCAATTCACTCGACGTCGGATTCTGATTCTTGCTGTAGGCGCGCTGCTGGCCTCGCTGCTCTCGTGGTGGCTGCGCCGGAAGCGCCCCATGCCGGCGACGGCGACATCGCGCCAGGCTGACCTGCGCGCCTGGGTCGACACGCTGCTGCCGGCGGAGCCGGATTTCCCTGGTGGCCTGGCGCTGGGCGTAGCCGAGCAGATCGCCGCCGCGATCGAACGCGAACCCGCCTATGCCAAGCTGGCGCGGGAGGCCTGGGCCTGGCTCGATGCGCGCACCCGGGAGACGGGCGAACCCGATTTCGCCAAATTGCCCGCATCCCGGCGCCACGACCTCGTCGCCGAGGCCGCCGCCAGCGCGCCAGGCTCGACGCCGCGCACCTTCTTCCAGGCCACCCTGGATGACGCCCTGTTCCACGTCTACGCCAACCCGCGCGCCTGGGTCGGTCTGGGTTATGCCGGACCGCCGCAGCCGATCGGGTTTCCCGACCACTCCGCGGCACCAAAGGCGAGCTGAGGGGCACGGGCTTGCCTGATCCCGATGTGGTCATCGTCGGCGCTGGCGCCGGGGGCGCGGCCTGTGCCTGGGCGCTGGCCAGCCGTGGCGTGCGCGTGCTGGTGCTGGAATCCGGCCCCTGGTACGACCCGGCCCGCGACAACCGCCTCCACCTGCCGGATTGGGAGCAGCATGTTTTCCCGGACGGAGAGGACCATAGCCACCGCTACAGCTTTGCCCCGATGCAGCCCCTGGACCCGCGATGGGATGACCTGCGCTCCTGGAACCACAACCTCGGCCCGGTCGCCGGAACACACCGGCAGGCGATGAAATACCATCATGTGCGCGGTGTGGGCGGCAGCACATTGCACTTTGCCGGCGAAGCCCATCGTCTCCACCCGGCGGCCATGCGCATGGCCAGCCGCTTCGGCGTCGGCACCGACTGGCCGATCGGCTATGAGGAACTGGAACCCTTCTATGCCACCGCCGAACACCTGATCGGTGTGGCCGGCACCGCCCAGGATCGACATCGCCCGCAGAGCCGGGATTACCCCCTCCCCCCCCACCCGCACAGCTATGCCAGCCAACGCATCGGAGCCGGCTGCGCCAAGCTGGGCATGACCTGGTCGCCGAATCCGCTGGCCATCCTGTCCGCGCCGTGGCAAGGCCGGCCCGGATGCAACTACTGTGGCCAATGCGCGCGCGGCTGCCCTCGCCGCGACAAGGGCAGCGCGGATGTCACCTTCCTGGCGCAGGCGCTGACGGGAGGGCGGTGCACCGTACTCTCCCGCTGCCATGTCACCGGCATCGTCCCGGGAAAGAATGATCGCGTCGCCAGCCTGAGTTGGGTCGACGCCGCCGGTGCCGAACATACCGTGCAACCCCGCGTGCTGGTGCTCGCCTGCGGCGCGGTGCAGACCCCCCGCCTGCTGCTCGCATGCGCCAATACCCACGCCCCCCATGGCCTGGCCAACGAGTCGGGACAGGTGGGCCGCAACTTCATGGAGACCCTGGCCTGGACCAGCAGCGCCTTGCATCCGGACCCGCTGGGCAGCCACCGGGGGGTACCGGTGGATGGCATCTGCTGGGACTTCAACGCGCCGGACGCCGTGCCGGGCACACCGGGTGGCGTGCGTTTCAGCGTCGGCATGGCGGAAATGGATCTGGTCGGGCCAATCAACCACGCGCGCCGGGTGGCGAGCGGCTGGGGACACGCCCACCGCGCCGCGATGCGCGCCAGCTTTGGTCGCGTCCTGTCGGTTGGGTCGATCGGAGAATTCCTGCCCAACGACGGCACCTATATCGATCTTGACCCCGTCGCCCGCGATGCTCATGGCCAGCCGCTGGCGCGCATTCATAGCCGGATTGATGAATCAGAACTGCGTCGTTTGTCCTTCATGGCGGGGAAGTGCCGGGAGATCCTCCAGGCGGCCGGAACAGCCAAGCCCTTCGAGGAGTTCGGCACCTACGACACCTTCAACGCCACCCACGTTTTCGGCACCTGCCGGATGGGCGCCGACCCGCGCGAGTCGGTGGTTGACGCGAACTGCCGCAGCCACCGCTGGCGCAATCTGTTCGTGGTCGATGCCAGCGTCTTTCCGAGCAGCGGTGGAGGCGAGTCGCCCTCGCTCAGCATCGAGGCGCTGGCGATACGCGCCGGCGCCCATATCCGCGACCTGCTGGCGAGCCGCTCGGTGTAATCAACCGAGAAGCTCAGACCTTGTGATACACCTCCGCGCCCTGCTTCACGAATTCGACGGACTTCACCTCCATCCCCTTCTCCAGCGCCTCGTTTTCGCTGATCCCTTGCTTGGCCGCGAAGTCGCGCACGTCCTGGGTGATTTTCATGGAACAGAAATGCGGCCCGCACATGGAGCAGAAGTGGGCGACCTTGGCCGATTCCTTGGGCAGGGTCTCGTCGTGGAAGCTCTTGGCCTTGTCCGGGTCGAGGCCGAGGTTGAACTGGTCATCCCAGCGGAACTCGAAACGCGCCTTGGATAGCGCGTTGTCGCGGATCTGGGCGCCGGGGTGGCCCTTGGCGAGGTCGGCGGCGTGGGCCGCCAGCTTGTAGGTGATGATGCCTTCCTTGACGTCGTCCTTGTCCGGCAGGCCGAGGTGTTCCTTGGGCGTGACGTAGCAGAGCATGGCGGTGCCGTACCAGCCGATCTGGGCGGCGCCGATGGCGCTGGTGATGTGGTCGTAGCCGGGGGCGATGTCGGTGGTGAGCGGCCCCAGGGTGTAGAACGGCGCCTCGTCGCACCACTCCAACTGCTTGTCCATGTTCTCCTTGATCAGGTGCATGGGCACGTGGCCAGGGCCTTCGATCATCACCTGCACGTCATGCTTCCAGGCCACTTGCGTGAGTTCGCCCAGGGTCTTCAGTTCGCCCAGTTGCGCCTCGTCGTTGGCGTCGAAGATCGAGCCGGGACGCAGACCGTCGCCCAGGCTGAAGGCGACGTCGTAGGCCTTCATGATTTCGCAGATGTCCTCGAAGTGGGTATAGAGGAACGATTCCTTGTGATGCGCCAGGCACCACTTGGCCATGATCGAGCCGCCGCGCGAGACGATGCCGGTCATGCGGTTGGCGGTCATCGGCACGTAGCGCAAGAGCACGCCGGCGTGGATGGTGAAGTAGTCGACGCCCTGCTCGGCCTGCTCGATCAGCGTGTCGCGGAACATCTCCCAGGTCAGTTCCTCGGCGCGGCCGTCGACCTTTTCCAGCGCCTGGTAGATCGGGACTGTTCCAATGGGTACCGGCGAATTGCGGATGATCCACTCGCGCGTTTCGTGGATGTTCTTGCCGGTGGACAGATCCATCACGGTATCGCCGCCCCAGCGGATCGCCCAGGTCATTTTCTCGACTTCTTCCTGGATGCTGGACCCGAGCGCGGAGTTGCCGATGTTGGCGTTGATCTTCACCAGGAAGTTGCGGCCGATGATCATCGGCTCGG
>CAZONS010000016.1:0-23598 GCA_964581195.1 uncultured Thiobacillus sp.
ACTTTCCCTGCCACTGACCGATCGGAGAACACCATGAGCGTGGCCCTGGACCCCCTGAAACTGGCGCAATCGCCCACCTCGCGCGGGCGCCGCTGGGACCATCTGGAATTGCTCGAACGCATCGACGCCTCCGGCTCCATCTCCGCCGCCGCCAACGGCATGGGCATGAGCTACAAGGCGGCCTGGCAGGCGGTGGAAGCGATGAACAACCTTTCGGAAGAGGCCCTGGTGGAACGCCAGCCGGGCGGCAGGCACGGCGGCGGTACCACGCTCACCCAATATGGCCGCCGCGTGGTGGCCGCCTACCGCCGTCTGGAGAAGGAACGGGAACGCGTGCTCGCCAACCTGGGCCGGATCATGGACGACTTCGACCACGATTTTGACCGGTACTACCGCATGATCAGGAGATTCGATATGCAAACCAGCGCCCGCAACCAGTTCCTCGGCAAGGTCCGGTCGGTGAAGGCCGGCGCCGTCAACGCCGAGGTCATCCTCGACATCGGCGGCGGCGACACGCTCGCCGCCATCATCACCAACGACAGCGCCGAACACCTCGCGCTCGAACCCGGCATGGAAGCCTACGCGCTGGTGAAGGCGCCCTGGGTCATCCTGACCACCGACGACAGCCTGAAGACCAGCGCCCGCAACCGCCTGTGCGGCACCGTGGCGCGCTGCCAGGAAGGCGCGGTGAACGGCGAGGTGATCCTCGAACTGGCCGGCGGCAAGACCGTCGCCGCGATCATCACAAACGACAGCATCGAATCGCTCGGCCTCAAGGTCGGGGTACGCGCCTGCGCCCTGATCAAGGCTTCCCACATCATCCTGGCCGTATCCGCGTAGGACACTCTCCCATTCCCCCAAGGAGTCCTGAAATGCAACGTCTCTTCGCCCCCCTGCTGGCCCTGTTGCTGGCGCTTCCCACGCACGCCGCCGAAGTCAGTGTCGCCGTCGCCGCCAACTTCACCGCGCCGATGAAGGCCATCGCCGCCGAATTCGCCAGGGACACCGGTCATCAGGCCAAGCTGGCCTTCGGTTCGTCCGGAAAGTTCTACGCCCAGATCAGGAACGGCGCGCCCTTCCAGATGTTCCTTTCGGCCGACGACGAGACGCCGGCCAGACTGGCACAGGAAGGGCAGGCCGATTCCAGCAGCCGCTTCACCTACGCCATCGGCACCCTGGTCCTGTGGTCGAGCAACCCGGATGTGGTCGACGCCAAGGGGGGTGTCCTGATGAGGGGCGCATTCAACAAGCTCGCCCTGGCCAATCCCAAACTCGCGCCCTACGGCAAGGCCGCCGTCGAAGTGCTGACCGGCATGGGCCTGCTGGATAAACTCACGCCCAGGTTCGTGCAGGGCGAGAACATCGCCCAGACCTGGCAGTTCGTCAGTACCGGCAACGCCGAACTCGGCTTCGTCGCGCTGTCGCAGGTGATGAAGGGCGGCAGGATCGCCAGCGGCTCGGCCTGGATCGTGCCGGGCAAGCTGCACACACCGATCCGCCAGGATGCCGTGATCCTGAATCCCGGCAAGGGCAATCCCGCCGCCGTGGCGCTGATGGCCTATCTGAAGGGCGACAAAGCGCGGGCCATCATCAAGTCCTACGGTTACGAGATCTGACACCGGGGTGAAACATAGGGCGAAACACCGAGGTTCCTTGCTGGCGTTTCGCTCAATCCGAATATCAAGGTTGATGTCCACGCCATAGCGGCCTATTTTCACCGCACCGCAAGCCGCACTATCAGGAAGCGCCCATGAGTACCGCCGAAATCATCGAACAAGCCCTGCGCTTGAAAGCCTCCGAGCGCTACACATTGCTCGAATTGCTGCATCAAAGCCTGGACAAGCCAGACCCGGAAATCGACCAGATCTGGCAACAAGAGGCCTTGCGCAGATTGAAAGCCTACGAGGAAGGCCGGCTCGAATGCCTATCGATGGAGGAGGCGTTCCGGGATTTGTGATGGAACTCATCTTCGCCAAGTTGGCCCGCGCGGAAATGGCTGAGGCCAGGCGCTATTACGACAAGCAACAACGCGGTCTCGGCAATGAATTCGTGCACGAAGCCTCGCTTGCCGCCAAACGTATCCTTGAACAACCTCTGGCCTGGCAGATCGAGCAGGCGCCGGTAAGGCGGTTTCTCTTCAACCGCTTCCCATACAAGATGCTTTATGTCGTATTCGAAGCACGCATCGTCGTGTTGGCGGTCGCGCATCAACATCGAAACCCGGACTACTGGATAGATCGCCTCGCAGATGCCTGACGGCTCGGCGATTTTGAACTGAACCCAATCATCGACCATGACCGCCGCCGACCTCGCCGCCATCTGGCTGACCCTCAAGCTTGCCGGGGTCACCACCGCCCTTCTGCTCCTGCTCGGCACCCCCGTCGCCTGGTGGCTGGCGCGTACCCGTTCCTGGTGGAAGGGGCCGGTCGGTGCCGTGGTGGCGCTGCCGCTGGTGCTGCCGCCGACGGTGATCGGCTTCTATCTGCTGGTGACCATGGGGCCGAACGGGCCGATCGGGCAGTTCACCCAGGCGCTGGGCCTGGGTGTCCTGCCATTCACGTTCACCGGCCTGGTGGTGGCTTCGGTGTTTTATTCGCTGCCCTTCGTGGTGCAGCCCCTGCAGAACGCCTTCGAGGCGATCGGCGAGCGACCGCTGGAAGCCGCCGCCACCTTGCGCGCCTCGCCGCTGGACACCTTCTTCAGCGTGGTTCTGCCGCTGGCCCGTCCCGGCTATCTCACCGCCGGCGTGCTCGGCTTCGCCCATACGGTGGGTGAATTCGGCGTCGTGCTGATGATCGGCGGCAACATCCCGGAACAGACGCGGGTGATCTCGGTTCAGATCTACGACCACGTCGAGGCGATGGATTACGCCCAGGCGCACTGGCTGTCCGCCGGCATGCTGGTGTTCTCCTTCCTGGTGCTGCTGGTTCTCTACACGTTGAACCCGACCGGGAGGCGGAAATGAGCCAGATTCGTGCCCGCTTCAAACTCGACCGCCCCGGCTTCTCGTTGGATGTCGACCTCGACTTGCCTGCGCGCGGCGTCACCGCCCTGTTTGGCCACTCCGGTTCCGGCAAGACCACACTGTTGCGCTGCATCGCCGGGCTGGAGCACGTCCCCGGTGGTCATCTCAGCCTGGGCGGCGAAATCTGGCAGGACGGCTCCCGCTTCCTGCCGACCCACGCTCGGCCGCTCGGCTATGTCTTCCAGGAAGCCAGCCTGTTCCCGCACCTCTCCGCGCGCGGCAATCTCGAATACGGACGCAAGCGCGCCAGGGGCGGACTCGACGCCGCCGCGCTCGACCATATCGTCGCCCTGCTCGGGATCGGCCCGCTGCTGGAGCGGCGTCCGCATCAACTCTCCGGCGGCGAGCGGCAACGCGTCGCCATCGCCCGCGCCCTGGCGGTGAAACCCAAGCTGCTGCTGATGGATGAGCCGCTGGCCGCGCTCGACCTGGCGCGCAAGCAGGAAATCCTGCCCTACCTGGAACGCCTGCACGAGGAACTGGATATTCCCGTGCTCTACGTCAGCCATGCCCCTGACGAAGTCGCCCGCCTGGCCGACCACATCGTCGCGATGCGGGATGGTCGCGCCGTCGCCGCCGGCCCCCTGACCGAGACGCTGGCGCGGCTCGACCTGCCCATCCATCTCGGCGAGGATGCCGGCGTGGTGCTCGACGCCGTGGTCGCGGAACGCGATCCGCAATGGCAACTGGCGCGCGCGGTGTTCACGGACAACCCCGACGCGGCTGTCTGGGTGCGCGATGGCGGCCACGAGCTGGGCCATCATGTCCGCGTGCGCATCCTGGCCCGTGACGTCAGCCTGGCCGTGACCCGGCACAGCGGCACCAGCATCCAGAACATCCTGCCCGCGGTGGTGATGGAAACCGCGGACGACACGCATCCGGCGCTGGCGCTGGTGCGCCTGAATGTAGGCGGCGCGCCCCTGGTGGCGCGGCTCACCCGCCGTTCCGCCCACGATCTCGGGCTGGCGCCCGGAATGATCGTCTACGCCCAGATCAAGGCGGTGGCCTTGATCGGCTGAGTATCGCGGCCTGCTTTGTCGTGTTTGCTACAAACGTCCGCGCGCGTTTGTAGCAAGTGGCCACGCTGGTCTGGCTTGTCACAATTAATCAAAGGGTTAACGCGTGTCGCGGCTGGCATGTCACTTGCAGTGATGGGGGTCATGCCGCGCCGGACTCCTTCCGGCCCTACGGAGTCATCGCCATGGATATCGCCCTCGTCGCACCGGCCATGCGTCCCCGCCATGCCTGAGCAGGGCCGCCGCCCCAGCCTGCATCTGGTCGAAGCCTCGGCCGCTCCGCCCGACTGCGAGACCTGTCCGCACCGCGCGTTGCGTGATGCCGCGCGTTGCGAGCCGGGCGACGTCTGTCTGGTCGCCCACAGTGGCCGTCAGATCGACCGTTTCCTGCGCCGTAACCCGGAATATGCCGAGGCCTGCCTGAACGATCCTTTCTGGGAGCGCCGCGCGATCGCGGTGCGCTATGTGCCTCTGGAACGGGTGGCCGAGCTGGCGGGCGATCCCGATGAGGTGGTCCGGCGCGCGGTGGCGATCCGCCTGCCGCTGGATCGGCTCGCCACCCTGATGCACGACCCGGACCGCGAGGTGCGCATCACCATCGCCGCCCGTCTCCCCGCCGACCAACTCGGTGGACTGATGCACGACCCGGACTATCTGGTGCGCCAGCATGTCGCGGAACGCATTCCACATGGCCGCCTGCCGCGCATGGTGGACGATCCCGATCGGGAAGTGCGCAAGGCGGTGGCGCGACGTCTGCCGGCCTTCGCCCTCAAGCGCATGGCGGCGGATCCGGAGGCGGAGGTGCGGCGCATCGTCGCCAGCCGCTTGCTGCCCGAGGACGCCGCCGGATTGTTGACCGATCCGGACTGGCTGGTGCGACTGGAGGCCGCCCGGCGCGCGCCGGTCACGGCCATCGCCGATCTGGCGGACGACCCCGAACCCGATGTGCGGACACTGGTTCGCGCCCGTCTGGAAGACTTGTTGAAGAATCCGTAGGGTGCGTCGCGCGCACCGAAGCACATCTCGTGGTGCGCGCGGCGCACCCTACCGAAGGCTTTTTGAATTTCTGAGGAATTGCCATGAACAGCTGTGTCCCCGACGAAGCCACCGTGCAGAGGCTGATCGCCGAGATCGAGGCCAGCACGCCACGCCCGCACCACGCCAGTCTGCTTGCCGTCGCGGCTCGCCTGATTCCGGACTGCCCCTGCCGCTTCGCCTTGACCCGGGGGGGCTGGTACCGCAGTGGCGGCATTCTCCGCGCCGATGGCGCTCGGGTGAGCGACAGCCTGGAGGACTGGGTGATCCGGGAACTGGCCGAATGTGACGATGACCTCGCTGAATTCATGGATCGCCATGCCGAGAGCGAGCTGATCGCCACGCGCCACACGGGCCGCACGCATTATTTCGTTGCGTCCTATGGTTCCGAGCCGGCGGCCTTCCTGCAGATGGAGGTCGAGGAATTGCAGGAAGTGCTCGACCGTCGCCTTTGGGATGCCGCGTCACCGCCCGCGGATGCCCAGGAGCTGATCGATCCGATCAAGCCGGCGGGCGTGCCCGCGCAGCCGGTGGGTGCGCCACGTTATCGCTTCCGCCGTCTCACCGACATGCGCAATGTGGTCGCCCGCCTGCAATCTCCCGTCGGCAGCCTGCCCGCGCTCACCCGTTTCATGCGGGAGTGGGCCAACAGCCGTGGCGGTACGGCCGCTCATTTCAGTGAGCACTGGATCGTCGCGCTGCGCGAGCATCATGATCGCTACAACAATGTGGTGCTCACGGCCGTGCCGGTTTCCCGACACGCCCGCGAGCTCAAGCCCTTTCACTGGGACAGCGGCGCGCATGGCCTCGATGTGGCCGCGCAGCTGCGCGCCTTCGATCGCGCCGCCGGCTATCCCGGCGCCTGGTATTTCCACCTGGTCGCCGGCAGCCTGACGCCGCGCGAGATGGCCTCGATCATCAGCCAGGACCTCGATTCGGGTTTCGGCTATCTGAGCGACGCGGAGACCGCGCTGCTGCGCGGTTGGCTGCGCGATCCCTACTCGGTCTGAGCGTGCCACGCCAAACCCGCCGCCTCAGGCGGCGGGCGCGGCTTGCGGCGCGATCGGCTTCAGCTTCCAGATTTCCGCGTTGTATTCCCGCATGGTGCGGTCGGTGGAGAACTTGCCGCTGTGCGCGGTGTTGAGGATGCTCATGCGCGTCCAGCGTTCCCGGTCCCGATAGGCCGCGGCCGCCCGCTCCTGCGCGTCGATGAAGGCGCGGAAGTCCGCCGCCACCAGCCAGGGGTCGTCGGGACCGCGGATGGCCTGGATGATGGGGTCGAACAGGCCGGGCTCGAAGTGGTTGAAATGGCCGGATTCCAGCAGGGCCATCACCCGTTTCAGGTCGGGGTCGGCGTCGATCAGGGCGTTCGGGTCGTAGTGCGCGCGGGTGGCCTCCACTTCCGCGGCGGTGAGGCCGAACAGAAAGAAGTTTTCATCGCCCACTTCCTCGCGGATCTCGATATTGGCGCCGTCCAGGGTGCCGATGGTGACCGCGCCGTTCATCATGAATTTCATGTTGCCGGTGCCCGAGGCTTCCTTGCCGGCGGTCGAGATCTGTTCCGACAGATCGGTGCCGGGGGCGATGATTTCCATGGCCGAGACCCGGTAGTTGGGCAGGAAGGCGAGCTTGAGGCGGCCCGCCACCTGGTCGTCGTCATTGACCATTTCCGCGACCTTGCAGATCAGGGTGATGATGCGCTTGGCCATGAAGTAGCCGGGGGCCGCCTTGCCGCCGATCAGCACGCAGCGCGGCGTCCAGTCCTGATCCTCGCCGGCCTTGAGGCGGGCATACAGGTGGATGACATGCAGGATGTTGAGCAGCTGGCGCTTGTATTCGTGGATGCGCTTGACCTGCACGTCGAACAGCGCGTCCGGATCGAAGTCGACCCCGCAGTCGTGCCGCACCAGGGTCGCCAGGCGTTCCTTGTTGGCACGCTTCACCGCATGCCAGCGTTCGCGGAAGCCGGCGTCATCGGCATAGGGGGCGAGACCGCGCAGATCGTCGAGGCGATTGATCCAGTCGTCGCCGATGAGGCCGCCGATCAGGCGGGACATCTCGGGGTTGGCGGAGGCTACCCAGCGGCGCTGGGTGACGCCATTGGTCTTGTTGTTGAACTTGTGCGGCCAGAGCTCGAAGAAATCGCGGAACAGTCCCTCCTGGAGCAGTTCGGAGTGCAGGGCGGCGACACCGTTGATCGAGTAGCTGCCGACGATGGCCAGATAGGCCATTCGCACTTGCGGATCCGGGCCTTCCTCGATCAGGGACATGCGCGCGAGGCGGTTGGTGTCGCCGGGCCAGCGGCGGGAGACGGTCCTGAGGAAGCGGGCGTTGATCTCGTAGATGATTTCGAGCAGGCGCGGCAACAGGTGGCCGAACAGGCGTACCGACCATTTTTCCAGCGCTTCCGGCAGCAATGTGTGGTTGGTGTAGGCCATGGTGCTGGAGGTGATCTTCCAGGCTTCTTCCCATTCCAGTCCGTGCTTGTCCATCAACAGGCGCATCAGTTCCGGCACCGCGCAACTGGGGTGGGTATCGTTCAGCTGGAAGCAGTTCTTGTCGGCGAACTGGCTGAAATCGCGTCCATGCTGCTGGACCCAGCGCGCCAGCACATCCTGCAGGCTGGCCGAGGCCAGGAAATACTGTTGGCGCAGGCGCAGTTCCTTGCCGTTCTCGCTGGAGTCGTTGGGGTAGAGCACCATGGTGATGTTCTCGGCGGCATTCTTGGCCGCCACCGACTCGGTGTAGGAGCCGGCGTTGAATTCGCCCAGGTCGAATTCATCGGTGGCCGCCGCGCTCCAGAGCCGCAGCATGTTGACGGTATCGTTGCGGTAGCCGGGAATCGGCGTGTCGAACGGCACCGCGAGCACGTCGTGAGTGTCCACCCAGCGCACGTGAGCGCGACCCTCGGCATCCTTGTAGTGCTCGGTGTGGCCGCCGTAGTTGATGCGCCGGGTGTGCTCCGGCCGCTCCAGTTCCCAGGGGTTGCCGTCGCGCAGCCAGTGATCCGGTTCTTCCACCTGCTGACACTTTTCCACATGCTGACGGAACATGCCGTATTCATAGCGGATGCCGTAGCCCATCACCGGCAGTTGCAGGGTGGCGCAGCTGTCCAGGAAACAGGCGGCGAGGCGGCCGAGGCCGCCATTGCCGAGGCCGGCATCCACTTCCACGTCGATCATCTCCTCCAGTTGCAGCCCGAGTCGGCGCAGGCCGCCGCGCATGGTGTCCTCCAGACCCAGGTTGAGCAGCGCGTTGTTGAGCGTGCGGCCCATCAGGAATTCCAGGGACAGGTAATAGGCGTAGCGGGCGTCGTTTTCCTCGTAGCCGTAGCGGGTACGCTTCCAGCGCTCCATCAGGCGATCACGAAGCGTCAGCGCCAGGGCCTGGTAGGGGTAGTGGCTGGAACGGCAATGCTTGTCGCGGCCGTGGAAGTTACCGAAATAGCGGCGGATGTCGAAGGTCAGCGCGTCCTCGTCCATGCCCAGCGGAGGCAGTTGCGACAGCTCCGGCGTGGGCTGGCTCATGCGCAGGGGTTTCATGCGGTTCAGTTTCATGGCTGCTGTGCCTTTCTTGTTAGTCGATGGAAGTCATGTACAGGGTAGCGGTTCAACGGACCACGACCAAAAAAATGTCCTTCCCGGCGCAGCGTCCGCTTGCGTGAGCGGAGGGGGGCGGCGGCATTTTCACGCGGGGAAGGGGGTTCATGGCTGGCGATAGTCCCGCAATAGCCAGAGCTGGTATTCCGGCTGGTAATCCGGATACAGGTCGAGGCGGATCGGGGGCAGGGGCGTGGCCCGCGCGAACCATTGCGCCAGCTGGCCGGCGTCGCTGCTTCGGCTGACCAGGATGAATTCGCCGTTCGGGCTGTCGCGCAGGTCGGCGCTCAGGGCGTAGTGGTTGTCGCGGGCGCCGCTCGGGTTGAGGTAGCGCATGTCCGCGCTCCAGGGGCGCGCGTAGTAGCGCAGCAGGGCGTGCAGCTTGCGGTCGTCGCTGAGCAGACGCGCGCCCGGGTGGGCTTGCAGGCGCAGCGCGACCTGGTGGCCGAGCTCGCGGTAGCCGGTGAGGCGGCCATAGGGGTCGGTCTTGCGGGTGAGCTGGATGTCCAGCCCTCGGGTGATGTCATGGGCATGGTAGATGCCGGCGGCGATGAGCAGATTCAAGGCCAGCGCGGCGATCAGCCAGCGGCGCCGCCCCTGGATGACCCAGATCGCCGCGACCAGGGCGCTGGCGCCGACATAGGAGAAGGCTGCCCAGTTGGCGAAGGCGCGCGACAGCAGGGAGAGGCCGATGAAGGCGGCCAGGGGCGCCAGGGTGAAGGCGGCGAGCAGGCGCATGCGGCCATCCCCCAGCCAGGCGCGTGGTCGGAACGCCAGCAGCAGAAGGCCCGCGAACAGCAGCGGTCCGAAGACCACGAACTGCGCCAGGAAGAATTCGAGCAGGGCGGCGGGATGGAACAGGCCGCGATCCAGTTGCGAGATCTCGGCGGTGTGCTGGACGCTGACGAAATGATGTCGCGCGTTCCAGACCAGGTTGGGGACCAGCATCAGCAGCGCGACCGCCGCCGCCACATAGGGACGCGGGTCGCGCGGGAGGCCGCGCCGACCCGGTTCGATCACGAGCCAGGCGAGGAAGCCGAGGCCGTAGAACACCATGCTGTACTTGGACATCAGCCCGAGGCCGAGGGCAACACCCAACAACAGCCAGTCGCGCCAGCGCCCGGTTTCCAGGGCGACGACGGTGAAATACAGCGCCAGGCACCAGAACAGCAGGAGGACGGTGTCGGTGGTGATCAGCCAGGCCCCGAGCGACACCAGGGGCAGGGTGGCGAACAGCAGCGCGCTCCAGAACGCCATGGCCTCGTGACGGGGATGCGCGGCGAACAGGCGGCGCACCAGCAGGAACAGTACCCAGGAGGTCAGCGGATAGAGCAGCAGGGAGATGGCGCGCACGCCGATTTCGGAATCGCCGAACAGCGTGCGGGAGAGCCAGATCGCCCAGGCGACCATGGGCGGCTTCGAGAAATAGCCCCAGTCCGGTTCCAGCGCCCAGGTCCAGTACTGCGCCTCGTCGGCATACAGTTCCAGGTTGCCGTGCCAGGCGGCGAGCAGCCGCCACAGTGCGATCAGGACGAGGCAGATGAGCAGCAGCGGCGCGCGCGACTTGTCGGTCATGTCGTTCGCTCCAGTCGCCAGCCGGGAAGCAGATGCGCGGCCAGCGCCGAGACCGCGATGAACTGCTCGAACGGCCGCGCCAGGGGATAGCCGCTGTCGTGATCGAGCAGCAGCATGAGCGCGGCGGCGATCAGGAACAGGCGCATGACGAGTTGCGTGACGGGCTGAGCCGCCCAGCTCAGCCGCCGCGCCCAATGAAGTCCGAGCAGGCCCGAGGCCCAGCCGCAGAGGATGCCGCCCAGGATGTCGAGCGGCCAGTGGGCGCCGACGGCGACCCGGGCACCCCCGACCAGCAGTGCGGCGGCCAGTATCCACCCGGAGGCGCTGGCGGAACGCAGGCCGCCGACGAGCACGGCGGCGAGCACGAAAATGGTGGTGGTGTGGCCGGAGGGGAACGCCCCCGCGAGCAGCACACGGCCGATGACATGGGCCTGGTCACCAAGCACGGCGTAGGGGCGCGCCACCTCCAGGGCGTCCTTGAGGCCGTGCACCAGCAGGAGGGCGGGCACGCTGGCGAGCAACACCGCCAGCACCAGGTCCGGCCGCCGGCGCGGGAAGAGCAGCAGGAGGACCAGCGCCACCAGGGTGTCGCCGAGCACGGTCAGGTCGGACCACAGCAGATCGGGCAAGCGCGCCGCCGCCTGGTTGAGGAACAGGAACATCGCCTGGTTGCGCGCCGGCTCACTCAGCGGCAACAGGGCGAGCAGCGCAACCGACGGCAGCAGCCAGAGAATGACCGGGGGCGCCGTCTTCATCTCACCCTCGCCAGCACATAGCTGCGCTCGCGGAACACCACCTCGTTGTCCGGCAGTTCGGCGAGGCGGCTCTCCCGCGTCAGCACGAGATCTCCCGATCGCGGCGCGCGTTTCTCCACCCGCCGTTGCGCGTAGGTCTGGAAGCTGGGCGTATTGAGGCCATGCAGCAGCAGCGGGCCGGGCAGCTCGCGGGCGAGCAGGCCGGCCCGCTTCACCGGTTCCTGCTGAACCTGGCCGACGATGGGCAGCAGGAACAACGCCACGGTCGCGCCGGCCAGCAGGCCGTTGCCGTAGAGCGCGAAACGGGTCGTGATCGGGCGCGGCAGCAGCGGCAACAGGCTGATCGCCAGGGCGGCGCCGCACCACAGCCAGTAGCCGGTGCCGAAATGAGCGGCGATGCCCTCGGCCAGCAACAGATCGTCCGGTTTCAGTCTCGGCACGGCGCGTTCGAGCAGGAGCGGCAAGGCAAGCAGCAGGGCGAAGGTGGCGGCGCCGGTGAGCGCCATGAGCCAGCGCGTCGCCTTGTGCTCGGCCTGCGCCGCCAGGATCAGGACCAGGCCGCCATAGCCGTAATAGACGTAGTGCGGCAGCTTGGTGCCGGAGAAGGAAAACAGCGTGAAGGCGAGCAGGAACCAGAGCAGGCCGAAGCGCAGCAGTTCGTCGCGCCAGACCGTCTTCAGCCGCGCCAGCGCGATCAGCAGCAGGCCGGTGTGCGGCAGCAGGGAGATCAGCACCACCGGCACGTAATAGAAGGGGTTGCCGCCATGGCCTTCCATCGGCGTGTCGAAGCGCGACAGGTTGTGCTTGAAGAAGAAGCCGGTGAGGAAGCCGGGCCCTTCATGCCAGGTCTGGATGATGAACCAGGGCAGGGCGACCGCCAGGAACAGCAGGATCGGGCCGGGCGCCGTCGCCCAGGCCAGGAAACGGCGCCAGTCACCACGCGTGACGCACCACAGGAAGAGCGCGCCGCCGGGGATCGCCAGCGCGATCGGTCCCTTGGTCAGAAAGCCCAGCGCCATCGCCAGCCAGGCCAGGTAGAGCCAGCCGCGCTTGTCCTCCCGCAGCCACAGCCAGGTGGCATAGCCGGAACAGGCCAGCCAGAGATTGAGCAGGGCGTCGGCCGTCGCCGCCCGGGTGATGATGACCAGGCCGGCGGCGGTGGCGATGACGAGGGCGGCGACCAGGCCGGCGCGCGGATCGCGTACCCGGCTGACGAAGCCGTAGGTGGCGAGAATCCAGAGGCCGGAAGCCAGCGCCGAGGGCAGGCGCCAGACGAACTCGCCGTGGCCCCACAGGCTCACGGCGGCGGCCTGCAGCCAGTAGATCAGGATGGGCTTGTCGTGGCGCGGCTCGCCCAGCAGATAGCTGGAGAGAAAGTCGCCGCGCAGGAACATCTCCGTGGTGGAGGCGGTAAAGGCACCCTCATCCAGGTCGAACAGCGGAGGAATTCCCAGGCCGAGAAACGGGAACAGCGCCAGGACCGCCAGCAGCAGGCGATCCCGGATCATTTTTCGGAAGGTTCGCGCAACAGATACTGCGCCTTGCCACCAGGCTCGTGCCAGATGCGGGTGAGCAGTTCGCCGAGGATGCCCATGCCGATGAAGTTCGCGCCCATCAGGGTGAACATCACGCCCATCTGCAAGAGCGGGCGGCCACCGATGTCGGCGTGGGAAAACAGCTTGTAACCGGCCAGATAGAGCAGGATCAGCAGACCCGGGAAGAACATCGCGGCGCCGATGCCGCCGAAGGCATGCAGCGGCCGATGCAGGAAGCGCAGCATGAACTTCACCCAGATCAGGTCGAGCAGCACCCGGATGGTGCGGTCGATGCCGTACTTGGACACGCCCTTGGTGCGCGGAAAGTGGTTGACCTCGGTCTCCATCACCTTGGCGCCGTATTCGTGCGCCAGCGCCGGGATGAAGCGATGCAATTCGCCATAGATCTTCACGTAGCGTACCGCCTCGCGCCGGTACAGCTTCAGCGAACAGCCGTAGTCGTGCAGGTTGACGCCAGTGACCTTGGAAATCAGGCGGTTGGCGATCTTGGAGGGGAATTTGCGCAACAGCGCCTTGTCCTTCCGGTTCTTCCGCCAGCCGGAAATGATGTCCACCTCCGGGCGGGCATCGAGCATGTCCAGCAGGCGCGGGATGTCGGCCGGGTCGTTCTGCATGTCACCGTCGATGGTCACCAGCACCTCGCCCCGCGCCGCGTCGAAACCCGCCTGCATGGCGGTGGACTGGCCGTAGTTGCGGCGCAGGAACAGCGGGCGCAGCCAGGGCCGGGTCTTCGCCAGTTCCGTCAGCAGGGTATCGGAGCCGTCGCGGGAGCCGTCGTCCACACAGATGAACTCCCAGCTCTTCGCCTGTGCCGACATCACGGACTCGACCTTGTCGACCAGATCCGGCAGGTTCTCGTGCTCGTTGTAGATGGGGGCGATCAGGGAAACGTTGATGCTGGCGATATCCGTCATGGCGGCGGTGGGCTCGAATTGGGTGGGGCGAGTCTACTGGGAACGCCAGGCAACGGGAACGAAAAGCCGCCCCGTGGGCGAGATCAAGCGCCGGCGGGTGGCCCCGAGTCCTCATTCACCGCGTCGATCGCCCGACGATGGCGGCGATACAGGCCGACGCCGATCAGGCTGGACACCACGAACAGCAGCACCGCCAGGGTCAGACGCAACTCCGGATCGAGATTGACGCCGCTGCCGGCCAGCGCGAACACCAGGTTCTGCGGCAGATAGCCGAGGCCGGACCCGGCGAAGAAGGGCAGGGGACGCACGCTGGAGACGCCGGCCAGCAGATTGGTGCTGGCGTTGTGCCCCACCGGCAGCAGGCGGATCACCAGCGACATGCTGAAGGGATGCCGGTGGAGGAATTGATCCAGCTTGCGGATGCGTCCGGGAAACCGTTTCTGGACGAAGCCACGTCCCAGCCAGCGCGCGTAGAAGAAACCGAAGACGCATCCCAACAGCGCCGCCAGCGTCGCCAGTACCGTGCCCAGCGCAAAACCCCAGGCATAGCCGCCGAGAAACGCCACGATCTGGCGGGGCACGCTCAAGGCCGTGGCCAGCCCCCCCACCGCCAGGAACAACAGGATGCCCACCCCCCCACGGCCGCGCACCTCGCTATCGATCCAGTGCTGTGAAAGCATGTCCGTGAACTGGAAATGGCTGGCGAGAAACCCCAGCAGCGCCAGCGAGGCGAGCATCACCAGGCCCTTGAGCAGAACCCGGAATGTCATGTCGAAAGCCTGGCGGGGGCGGGCAGACGTATGGGAGCGCGCATGGCGTGACGGCGGAAGATCGAGGTCGGCGGATTCTAGCAGCGGCCTGTTCATTCTTTATTCGTTTCCCCCGCGCAGCCTTGCCACGCCCGGCACCTCCGTGTATTCTCCGCCGCCTTCCGGAGAGGTGGATGAGCGGTTTAAGTCGCACGCCTGGAAAGCGTGTGTAGGTTAATAGCCTACCGCGGGTTCGAATCCCGCCCTCTCCGCCAAAACAGCATCCGCAACAGTCCGTTGCAATCCAAAACCACCATGTAAACGCTTGATTCCCGGCTAGAATATGTCCGAATAGGGCCGGTATTGTCCAAGCAAAGCCGGCCCTTCTTGGGGGCAAGTCTGGGGGCAGGTAAGTTGCCTCCGCCGAAGTTGCCCCCAGCAACCCGGAGGAAGCGCGACATGCCCCTGACCGATACCGCCATCCGTACCGCCAAGCCGGCGGACAAGCCCATACGCCTGTTCGACGGTGGCGGCCTGTACCTGGAACTCTCCCCGGCTGGGGGCAAGTGGTGGCGGCTCAAGTACAGGCACCATAGCAAAGAGAAACGCCTGTCCCTGGGCACCTATCCAGAAGTCGGCTTGAAGGCCGCGCGCGCTCGCCGTGAGGAACTGCGCGCCTTGCTGGCCGATGGTATCGACCCCGGCGAGGCAAGGAAGGCGACGAAGCGCGATGAGGCCATGAAGGCCGCAAACAGCTTTGAAGCCGTGGCGCGGGAGTGGTTCGAGAAGCAGGCGCGCATCTGGGTGGCGACGCACTCCAAGGACGTGTTACGCCGGCTGGAAGGGAACATCTTCCCCGAGATAGGGCACCGACCCATTGCCGACTTGGAAGCGCCGGAGTTGTTGGCCACCGTGCGCAAGATCGAGGCGCGCGGCGCTCATGACCTGGCGCATCGCGTCCTCGCCGTGTGTGGGCAGGTATTCCGCTACGGCATTGCGACCGGCCGTTGCAAGCGTGACCTGTCCGCCGATCTACGCGGCGCACTGGCACCCCATGTGCAGAAACACCAGGCCGCCGTCAGGCCCGAGGAACTGCCCGACCTGTTGCGCAAGATCGATGCCTACGACGAGACGATAGGCGACACCCTGACCCGCCTGGCGCTGCAACTGCTGGGGGCAACTTTCGTGCGAACCGGCGAACTGCTGGGGGCAACCTGGGAGGAATTCGACCTTGAGGCCGCCATCTGGGTTATCCCGGCGGGCCGGATGAAGATGAAAACGGAACACATCGTCCCCCTATCTCTCCAGTCCCTCGCCATCCTGGAAGAACTGCGCCCCATCTCCGGCGCTGGCCGGTTCCTGTTCCCCGGCCGAAACAGGGACAAGCCCATATCCAACAACACCATGCTTTTCGCCCTGTACCGCCTGGGCTACAAGGGCAAGATGACCGGGCACGGCTTCCGCGCGGTGGCGTCAACCATCATGAACGAGTCGGGGCTGTTCCGGCCCGACGTGATAGAGCGCCAGTTAGCCCACTGCGAGCGGGATGAAGTCCGGGGAGCCTACAACCGGGCGGAATACCTGCCCGAGCGGCGGAAGCTGATGCAATGGTGGGGCGATTACCTGGCCAGCGTGAGAGCCGGCGCGGCCGTGTTGCCGTTCAAGCGGGCGGCGTAATGAATTTCTGACGCGCTACGCAAAGAATTTACGCACACTCCAAAGTCCAGCACTGGCGCGGCGTATCGGCGTAAAAAAACACCACAGAATAACGCGCACCTGGGCTAGTTGATACGCGCACGCCAACGCCATGCTGACCATCAAGCGGAAGACAACGGATCTACTCGATCACCCCAAGATTTCCGCAAGAATCGCGGAAAAACGACCGAGATAAGTTGAGATTCAGCAAGCCCTGGCAGTGCGCATGAAGGCAAAGGAGCTACTCGATCACATCAAGTTCGCGGCAAGGATGGCGGAAACGAGATAAACGCGACGTGGACATGCGACGCAAGCCTATCTCCGGGCCAGATATTCCACTCGCGGCACTTCCGCCGAGGTCATAACCGGGCCGCGAGCCTAGTAAAAACGGGGGTGCGCGTATCTCCGGTAACGTGCTAGAGAATCCATTCTGCTCCAAGTTAACCAAGGAACAGAAATGGCAAACTCACTCCCGGAAACCGGGTTCCTTCGCCTGCCGAGCATCATCGGCGACCCCAAGACCAACACCCCCGCGCTGATACCGATCAAGAAGTCCGCATGGTGGGCGGGCGTGCGCGCCGGCCGCTTCCCTCAGCCGGTGAAGCTCGGGCCGCGCGTGACGGCCTGGAAAGTGGAGGACATTCGCGCCCTGATCGATTCGATCAACTGACAGGGGGCCGCCGTCATGACCTCCACAAAAGAAAGCGCCCCTGGGCAAGAGGGGCGCGGAATGGGCACTACAGACAGCCGCGACGATACCGCGAAGATGCCAGACCCGGCAACACGCCGAGCCGCAGTGCTCGAAGCCCTGCGCAGTGGTGAACGCCTGACCCATGCTGATGCGCTGGCGAAGGGGTGGGGCTGGCGTCTCGCTGCCGACGTGTTCGCCCTGCGCACCCGCTACGGCTGGCCTATCCATGCCGACCTGATCGACCAAGGCAAGGGCCGCAACCCGATTGCCCGGTACAGCCTGCCGGCGGGAGGTGCGAAATGAGCACCCTTCGTCACCCTCCCTACGCCCGGCGCTTCGCGGATGCCCGCGCCAAAGGCTTCGTACCTCGTCGTCTTGGCCTGGGGCATCTTGTGGCGGTACTGGACTGGCGCGAGCCGAGCGGAGGTATGCCGCGCTTCGTGTTTCCGCCTGACACCGACCCGGCCGCCTTCGATCTTGGCTTCGTGGCTGGCCTGCACATCACCGTGAACCATTCCGACAAGCAAGCCGGTCGCGTGGCCGCCGTGGTTGATGCGCTGCTCGCTGCCGGCGCGGCCGTGGTGGAAGCCGTCAGCCGCGAGGCACTAGCGCGGGGCGATGGGCTTGATGCGGCATGGCCGCGCTTTGAGCGGGAGGGCGAACACCATGCCGTTTGATCTCGTCCCCGAAACACCGGAACAAGCCGCTGCCTATCAGGCCGCGCATGACGTGGTAGCCCGTCGCACTGATGACGAATGGCCGGAACCGCAATCCCTGCCCGATGGCCTGCCCCCGGTGGCTGCTTTCGACCTCGCCTTGCTGCCCGACACCTTGCGGCCGTGGGCGTCTGACATTTGCGAGCGAATCCAATGCGCGCCCGACTTCGTGGCCGTGGCCATCGTGGCGGGGCTGGGTTCCATCATCGGCCGCAAGGTGGGCATCCGCCCCCAAGCTCGCACCGACTGGACAGTGACGCCGAATCAGTGGGCACTCGTAGTGGGGCGTCCCAGCGTCATGAAAAGCCCGGCAATGGAAGCGGCGCTGTCTCCGATCAAGGCGCTTGCTGCGGCCGCGACGGAAGAACACAAGGCCGAAGCGAAAGCCTACGAAATGGCCGTGAGGCTGGCGAAACTGCGCACCGAAGAAGGCGAGAAGGCCGCGCGCAAGGTGCTGGCGAAGTCACCCGATGCCGACGTGTCCGACTACCTCAGCAGCGAGGAGCCCGAGGAGCCGACCGCGCGCCGCTATATCGCCGTGGACAGCAACGCCGCCAGCCTGGGAGAACTGCATCGACAGAACCTCAACGGCCTGCTCGTCCATCGGGATGAAATGGTGTCCCTGCTAAAAGGGCTGGATCGTGAAGACCAGGCCGAAGCGCGAGGCTTCTACCTGACCGGCTGGAATGGTGATTCCTCCTACACCTTCGACCGCATCGGGCGCGGCCTGAACCTGCACATTCCCGCCGTCTGCCTCTCCATGCTTGGGTCAACTCAACCAGGCCGGATTGCCGAGTACATCCGCCATGCTGTGAAGGGCGGCGCGGGCGACGATGGCCTGATGCAGCGTTTCGGCTTGCTGGTGTGGCCGGACACCGGCGGCGAATGGCGCAACGTGGACAGATGCCCGGATGGCAACGCCAAGCGCGCGGCATTCAAGGTCTATGCGTCGCTCGACCGTCTCGACCCCGACGCCATCGGCGCGCAACGCGACACCGACCAGGACGGCGAGCCGGATGGACTGCCCTATCTGCGCTTCGATGCCGATGCACTTGGGCTGTTCCTGGAATGGCGCACCGACTTGGAAGCACGATTGCGCAGTGGCGAACTGCACCCCGCGCTTGAGTCGCACCTAGCGAAGTACCGTAAGTTGGTTCCCTCGCTGGCGCTGGTGCTTCACCTGGCGGGCGGCGGCACAGGCCCGGTATCGGAACGGGCCGCCCTGCAAGCACTGGTCTGGGCTGAATACCTTGAAACCCATGCGCGCCGCGCTTATGCCAGCGTGACCATGCCCGAGGCCAGCGCCGCGAGGGCCATCCTCGCCCGCATCCGCAAAGGCGACCTCGCCCGCGAGTTCTCAAGCTGGCAGGTATGGCGGAAGGGATGGGCAATGCTGTCTGACCGCGAACAGGTTGCCGACGCCCTTGGGTTGCTGGTGGAACTGGACTGGCTGGCCACGTCGAAAAGTGACACAGGCGGGCGGCCCGGCACGGTCTACACGGTCAATCCGAAGGGGGTGGCGCAATGAGCTATCTCGACCGATTGAAGGGGGTGAATTCTGAAAAACGCTCACCCTTGCTACCGCAAGAACTGCAAAAAGCCCCTTTTGACAGTTTTTGCAGTACCCCAAGTGGGCACTTTCAGAAAATAAGCCCCAATGTTTGCTCGGGTATTGCCGATCGCTGGTGGCTGATTCACTACCCAGACCGCGAGCCGGTTGAAGTCGCCAACTTCCCGGATGCGACGCACGCCGAGATTCTGGAACGGCACCCCGAGTCCATCGCGGCGGAACCGATCAACCGCGCCGCGCCGGCACCGACGACCGCATGCGCAACCTGCACCCATGTAACCCGTCTCGGGGTATGCGGCGAGCCGGTAGCCGCCAGCCTATCCGACGTGGTGGGCGTCATTCGCTACCACCCCGACCAGGGCGCGGCCTGTCCCGCCTGGCTGGCTCGTCTTGATGCCGATCTGAAAGCCTGCATCCTGGCGATGGCGGAACAGTGGGGTTACTCAGGCGACGACCTGGCGCTGGCACTCGCAGGCGCGCGAGTTGATCCATTGGGCTGGCGGCGCTATGTGGCGATGGAAGGAGAAGCAACATGATCGATGCCCTGATAGCCGGCACCCTGCACGGCAAGCCGGCCAGCAAGACCACCAAGGCCGGCAAGCCCTACACCCGTAGCCAAGGTCCGCACCCCCGCCGCTGATGGTGACGCCCTGTTCGTCTCCGTGGTCGCTTTCAACCAGGATGCCGCCGCCGCCCTGCTCGCGCTTGACGATGGCGATGCCGTGGCGCTGGCCGGCACCCTGACACCGAAGGCGTGGATTGATCGAGAGGGCAATCCGAGATCGAGTGCCGACCTTGTGGCCCATGCCCTGCTTACGCCCTACCACGTCACCAGGAAGCGAAAAGCCATGCGGCAGGGTGATAAGGGGATGGACGATGCCGACCTGGGATTCTGATCGTGGCGACCTGACCAAAGGGACTATGTGATGACGAGCAGATTGAAGCAGCGCATCGGCAAACTTGAGCAATCGGCTCCGGGTAATATTTCCAGGATGAGCGATGAGAAGTTGCGGGCCGAGATTGATGAAATGCTGGCGGATTCCGACTTTCAGGAAATGCTTGCCGATGAGGGGAGCACCGACCCGATGCGCGTGGAGTTGTTGCAAATTCTTCGTGATACCGGATTGATCGACGGGGGCTTTCTGTGACTTCTCGACCGCCCGCAACCATTGATGGGAAAACGGGAAGGCCCGACACCCTGCCCCGGCAAGATAGGCGTCTTGCGACCGTCAAGGATGTTCGCATTGCTCTTGCCAACCTGTACCGGGATGCGCGCTCCGGCAAGGTGGATACGCAAGATGCTACCCGCCTGGGCTACCTGCTGAACTTGATCCGAACCTGCATCGTGGACGGTGAACTTGAGCAACGCATTGCCGCATTGGAGGAAAGAAATGAGATTGATCGCGCGACTTAACAAGCTGGAACAGCAAGCCTCCAGCAAAACAGAAGGCAACATTGCCGAACGGCTTCGGGCGGCCCGGAAGCGATGTACCGAACCTGGCTATCAGCCCCCCGAACCCGCTTACACCAAGACAGAACTGGAAGCCATGGTGAGCAAGCCAGGCCTGCTCGGGAGGTTGGCTCGGGCTTACATGCGCACAGGGGATTACCGGTAGGTGTAACTGGCGAACTCGGCTAGGCGATGTAGCCGCGCTTGGCTTCGGCGGATTGATAGAGCAAATCCGGGACGGCGTTATGGTCGAGTTGCGCTCCATTCGGTGCGTCAACTATGATTGAATTAACCCCGGCGTCGTTGCGCGCGTTGAGAAGGACGGAAGGAAGCAATTCCTTGGCATTCTTCGCGCCGGGTACCTTTCGCAGGCTGACCAAAGCCAGCGACTTTTTCCCCTCTCTCGCTTCCTCGGCAACCAGAATCGTTCCTTCTGGCACAGAGCCTTCGTTGTGGCGCGTTCTGCCGCATGCCGGAAACGTTGCCCCAGCTTGTGGCATCGAATAGGATTGGTGTAACCCCGCCGTCGCTACGGGCGTTGGAGAGCAGGGTTTGAGCAATCGAATCGAAATCTCTCGCGGCGGGTACCTTCCTCACGCTGGCTGCGCCAGCCGCCTTCTGCATTAACTCCCGTACCTGCGCATTGTCGGCAATCTGGGACTAGGTCAATCACCAGCACATCCGGTACTGAGCCAGTCCAGCGAATCCATGGCGCTTCCATTCCACCCCATCCGGGGGTAACCTACATCTGCCCTCCGTCAATCCGGGGGCCGGGTTTGGCGACCTGGGAGTTACAGGCGGACAGCCGCCACCAGTGCGGTTTTTTTACGTCCGTCGCATGGCAAGCCTGTTTTCGGCGGGCTGTGTGGGAGGGGGAAACCCCTGCCGGTTCCTGTACCCGGTTCGCCAACCTGCACAGTTCCGCCCCCCTGTTTGGCGACAGGAAGCGGCCAACCACCGTACAGGAGCCACATCATGTCCACCACCATCCCCGGCGCATCCGCCGCCCTCCCTCCTGCCGCACACGTCCTACGCGCCGCCGAGATAGCCGAGAAGGCGACCAAGGCCATCTATCCCGCCATCCTCGCCGCCGTGCTGGAAGCCCTGCGCGCTGCCGACCAGGCGAAAGGGGGTGCGGCATGAGCACCGACCGCACCAACAACCCCGGCCGCACACTCGACCCGTTCGTCTGGTATCCGAAAGCGATTGAGGATTACCCGCACATCCGCGCCTTTGACACCATCAAGAGCCTGTCCGGTGGCGTGGCTGCCGTGCTGGAAATCATCGAAGCCGACGACCTCAACGAAGGCGATGCCACCAGCTTCGGGCGCGTGTTGCAGCCTGGGCAAGTGGGAGCCTTGATGCGCCTGGCCATCGCCGCCTCATCCATGATCGAGGCCGAATGCGACGCGGCTTTCGAGTGGGCTGAAAAGCATGGCGCGAACCGTATCAAGGGCATGGCCGCACAGATGGAAGCCACAAGCTGACCGCAGCCACCCCCATTCGAACCCGGCCGCGCGCCGGGTTTTTTCATGTCCAAGAGGGGCAGCAAGCACAGTCTGGGGGCAACATTGGGGGCAACTTTGCAAGAGAGAAATCGTGAAGCCAGCAACAGCGCGGCCTGCCGGCTATAGTGTGAATCCCGCCCTCCCGCCAGTACATTCCTGAGTTCTATTCGCAACTTGTTGATTCGATAGAGCTTGGTACCGTGTTTGGCTGGCTCCCGGCCTGACGGACTATCATGCCGTCGTTGAAATCCCCATTTGTTTGATGACCATGGACACACCTCGCCATGGCGGGGTATCGGCGCTTCGATGAGGACGAGACCAAACGCATGGAGCATGGCGAGAAGCTCAACGCCTGGACACATCTGGTTGGGGCCGTGCTGGCGCTCGCGGGGTGCGTCGTGCTCATCGTCCTGTCAGCATGGGGCGGCGATCCATGGAAGGTGGTCAGCGTCTCGATCTACGGCGCGACCCTGGTGCTGCTCTACACCGTCTCCACGCTCTACCACAGTCTGCGCGGCCGAACGAAAGACATCCTGCGCAAGCTGGACCACATCAGCATCTACCTGCTCATCGCCGGCACCTATACCCCGTTTTGCCTGGTGACCCTGCGAGGTTCCTGGGGTTGGTCGCTGTTCGGGGTGGTGTGGGCGTTGGCTGTGCTGGGCATCCTGTGGGAACTGAGGCCGGCGAACGGCCCGCGCATCCTCTCGGTGGTGATCTACGTCGTGATGGGCTGGGTCGTCATCGTGGCCCTGGCGCCACTCCTGCGGGCGCTGGGACCGGCCGGTTTCGCCTGGCTCGCCGCCGGTGGCGTGTTCTACACCACAGGCATCGTCTTCTATGCGCTCGATGGCCGCATGCGCGGTGCACATGGCGTCTGGCACCTGTTCGTCCTCGCTGGCAGCGCCACGCATTACGTCACCATCCTCCGCTACGTGTTGTAAGCGAAACCAGACTCGGGTCACCCGGCTTGTCGTGAGGATTCGAGACTTTCCTGTCGACGAATAATCATTCTTGTCTACAGTCAGTAGCGAGGAACAGTAACCCTGCTCGTGCGGGAAGACGTGGCACTCGCAGGGGTGCGGGCTCTGGCAACCACTCGGAGGAGACGGCTATGAATCGCTTTCGGGCCGCGCCAATCGCGGTTTACACCCACTTCGCGCGGGTTCTTTCCGCACGGTCTGACGCGCCGGCCTGTGTGAAGGTCTTGCTCTGATGGGTGTCCTGGCGCCATGCCCGTCATTTCAAGGTCGCGGTCGAGGCTGAACATGGCCATGCGTACACATGGAAACCTCGTCATGCTGATCATCGGCCTCTGGTATGTGTTGCTTGGCGTGATGTTTCTTATCGTGCGGCCGGAACTTGCCTATAGCTACGGTCATTGGTTGGGCGCCTTCCATGGGCATCTGCCCCAACTCACTTCGACACTGAGCCTGCCGGTTCTGGGACCCTCCATCAGCACCCCCAGTCAGGATTACGGCGGCGTGTTCTGGCTGGTCTGGGGCGCGCTCTTCCTGCCGCCCCTGATGCTGCTGCGCCTTCTCTGGCGCACGGGGGATTCCTTCTCTCTGGCGACGGTTCTGCTCTGGGGAGGCGTCTATGCGCTGTTCACCTGCATTCTTGGCGTGCTGGTCGCCTTGGGTCTCTGGTTGCCGTTCTCGGCCGCCTGATCTACCCACGGACAGGGCTCCTAGTACCTCATTTCATCGTAACTTGCGGATAGAGGTGTTTGAGCTTGACGCGG